>JAHRHW010000402.1 GCA_019100305.1 Candidatus Thiodiazotropha taylori
ATCTGAATCAAGCCAAAGTGTTTCCTCAACTTCCGGAGCTTTCCGCTTCTGAGATGGATATTCTGGTGCCGTTGATCGAGGGGGCGCATGAGAACAGTGTCACCGACAGTATTCTCGGTGGCGCGCAACGGGATCGTATGAAGGGTTACTCTCTGATTGGTTGGATCGACTCGATGCAGGAAGGCATCAAGGATATCGTCAACACCAGCGTGAATGACTATTCACCCGGCAGCAATATCTGGAGTCCGACAAACAGTGAGCTGCTGATGTGGTTTATCACTGGCGATCCAAAGTGGGTGTGGGATTACGCACTGCCTGCGGAGTGGAACCTGTGGAAAAGCAATGCCTACAACACCGGCAGTCGGGGAGTGGTGGGTATTCGCAGTGGCTTGGTGATCGGTTCGAGTAGTATTGGCGATGGCGCCCGCTACCGATCCGGTTATGGTTCGGATGACAAGTTTTACAATCAGGGCTCAGGCAAGGCTTATGTGATCCGTCCACATCGATCACTGGCCGAGAGATTCCAGGCAGCGGGCGACTCGGTGATCAGTCGCTATGTTGATACGGTTGGGAATCGGCAGGATACGGTTTCATCAAGAGTGATCAACCGTCAGGTGATGCAGCATCTCAATGCTCTGCGTTTCGCCGCCGACTATGCTCCTGAAAACGATACGGCACTACGTGCCAAGTACCGTGCAATGATGCAGGAGTATATTGCAGACAATCTCTCGAATGGACTTTTCTGCTACAGTGATGATGCGGATACAAACCGCACAGACTGTGCCTTTGCACCCAGCGGCGTCTTCCACTATGTCGCCCTGTGGCAGGAGCTGTTTTACAATCATGCGCTCGATCTACCACCGGGAAACAGCCAGCGTGAGACCATCATCAACGCGCTGGCCAGCAGTGCTCGCCTGATCGACGCGGGTATTCCACGTGACGGCAGTGATGAAATTACCGACTTCTCACCCGCAGCCTGGGGAAACAGTTATGCCTGCGACTTCAGTAGTGGCAGTGATATCGTTGAACAGTGCGTTCAATATAACTGTACAGGAATGATCAATCCAAGCAGCGGCGCCTGCTCCACGGATCCAACCTATGACAATGCTCATCTCAATACGCTTGGAACCGTGATGCTTGGCAATGCCCTCGATGCCAGGCAGGTGAGTGACAGCCGCTGCTCTCAGGCGCGGCGTGGCTTCAATTCCAACCTTAACAGCCCAACCGTCGCCAATCACCTTCGTGACAGTGGTTATGGTTGGCACAAGGACGCTTCGCAGATGGTGCAGATGGTATTCTATGCGATTGCTGCAGCACAAAACTGTAGCCTTTAGTTGTCTGAATGGCGTACTGTTCGTTATGAGATATTGGAGAAAGAGATAGAATATCCAACTATTCCTGAAATCAAACACTATGCGCTTTAAAGTCTGGCTAAAAAACAGAGTGGCAGATCGGGTTTTGCTACCATTACGACAGGAACTCATTGAGCTGATCGATCCAGGTTCTACGGTATTCGAAGTAGGCTGCGGTACCGGTGATCTTCTATTTCGATCAGCATCAAAAATTAAATCTGGTTATGGTGTCGATCTCGATCCGGCAATGATTGAATTTGCCGAGAACAAGCGGTTGGAGAGAAACCTCGGTCACCTTACCTTCGAGTGTATCGATGCCCTGCAAGTGAGTGATAAACCGTTCGATATCTCAACCAGTACGCTGTGTCTGCACGAATTGCCCGAATCCACAGCGTGCGATCTCCTGCGGTTGATGGTTGATCGTTCAAAATTCGTGCTTATTGCTGATTTCACAGCGGCTAAAAGCAGATCGAGTAGAATTGGAATCGAGTTTGATGAGTTGATTTCAGGGCACTATGGTAACTACAAGCGCTACCGCAGCAGTGGTGAAATACCAAGCTATGCTGAGAAAATAGATGCAGTGGTTGAGTTGGAGATCGCGAGTGAAATCGATGGTATTTCAATATGGCGAATCAGTAAGAGAGCAGCAAGCAGTTAAACAATAAAGAGAAACAACAGAATTGTGTGCCATCTATCACTTAATCGCATAATGCTCTGAAAATGGCTAGTAACAACCATTTGATCAAACAGGATTCGGCATACACTCTCTCTTTGATCAGAATGGCTTTTTAACAACGATATGAAACACTATTTGGCATCAACGGATCTCATTGACTGGAAGCATCCTGACATCCTCAGTAAAGCAAAAGAGCTTTCTCAAGGGTTGGATGATCAGGTGACTATTGCCAAGGCCTGTTTCGAATTCGTACGTGATAAAATCAAACATAGCAACGATTACAAATTAAATCCGGTTACCTGCAAAGCGTCCGATGTTCTTAAGCACAAGACCGGCTATTGCTATGCCAAAAGCCATCTGCTGGCCGCATTGTTGAGAGCCAATGGCGTTCCGGCCGGCTTATGCTATCAGAGGCTCACCATAGAAAATGACAAGCCGCCATTTTGTCTGCATGGATTGAATGCTGTCTATCTGCCCGAGTTTGGCTGGTATCGGATCGATGCCAGGGGCAACAAGGCGGGGATTGAGGCTGAGTTTACCCCACCGAGAGAGCAACTTGCCTTCCCTGTCGTTGTGCAAGGTGAGGCGGATTTTTCCGAGATATGGTGTGAGCCGTTGGTGGAGATTGTCAGGCTGCTTACTGAGTCTGAAACTTATCAAGAGGTGGCGGATAATTTGCCTGATATTGAGATTATTAAAAGATGACAGGCATCTCTACTGGGAAGTATCCAGTTTACGATAGCTTGATTCTTACGACCCGCATCACATCCATATCAATCCCTGCCACACTTTCTGTATCTGAGTAGTAGGTTAGGTTGACCCGTTGTCCCACCAGGCTTTTATAGTGCTTCTTTCTTTTGTATTTGAATGGGACATCCGTATCTTCAATCAATAGGGTATTGAGGATCCAGTCACCGCTCTCTCTCTGGACGTGAGAGGTCACTTTCTTCATCTCTGAGTGAGTTAACTCGCGGTGAGTTTTCAGTAGATCGTCAACAGGTGATTTCATTTTGCTCTCTTGAGTGCTGCAGAGTCGGATTATACAGCAACGGATATGAATATTGGATCAGGGGCCGAGTTATTTAAGTCACCTGGGAACTGGATGCTGTGGGGAGTGTGCCATTGCTGTTAACGTTGTTTTCGGTCTGCGAAACCCAGTGCTTCAAACGGTTGGGACCTGAGTCTGACGCGTTGTCACTAACAGACAAAGTATGCTTGCTTCTGAGGCTTTATCTGTCTGATCCTGATCTGCCAAATACCGCTGGATCTTCAGGTGTTCTAAAACACAGTATTCTACTAGGATATTTTTTACCGGTCATCCCAGGGCCAGTTATGGGGAGATACTCTGGCCTTAGATGCACGAGGTTTCTCAGTTACCTGTCTGTCTGGCAGGCCCTAAGTGACTGAATGAATTATCGGTTGTTCAATGAACCCCATATTCACAGGAGAACTGAGATGCCCCAGCGTTGGTTACAGATCAAAGGTGATCCCTCGGTAAGAGAGTTTCTGTTTCATCAAACACGTAAAACCAGCCTGTTTGATGAGCATCTTGTGCGCATTCATCACATTATCCACACCATGTGCACCCAGAAGGGCGCCTTTCATGTGAAAGCGCACTACTCCTCATCGCAGTTGACCT
>JAHRHW010000403.1 GCA_019100305.1 Candidatus Thiodiazotropha taylori
TATCAGCGGATGCTGGGCAAGAATGTGCTGCAACCCATGGGTTGGGATGCGTTTGGCCTGCCGGCAGAGAATGCGGCGCTGAAAAACCGGGTCGCGCCAGCGGCCTGGACCTACCAGAATATCGACTACATGAAGGCCCAGCTGAAACGGCTCGGTTTCGGCTACGATTGGCAGCGGGAGCTGGCGACCTGTCAGCCCGATTACTATAAGTGGGAGCAGTGGCTGTTCACCGAGCTCTACAAAAAGGGCCTGGTCTACCGCAAGAATGCCCAGGTCAACTGGGACCCAGTGGACCAGACCGTACTCGCCAATGAGCAGGTGATCGATGGCCGGGGCTGGCGCTCAGGGGCGCTGGTGGAGCGGCGTGAGATCCCCCAGTGGTTCATCAAGATTACCGATTATGCCGATGAGCTGCTGGATGAGATCGACGGACTGGAGGCCTGGCCGGAGCAGGTTCGCACCATGCAGCGTAACTGGATCGGCCGCTCCTATGGTGTGCAGATGGATTTCGCCATCGAAGGGGCTGAGCAGAGTCTGACCATCTACACCACTCGCCCGGATACCCTGATGGGGGTGACCTATGTGGCGGTTGCGGCGGAACATCCGTTGGCTCTGGAAGCCTCGGCCGACAATCCTGAACTGGCCGGATTCATCGAGGAGTGCCGTCAGGGCGGTACCTCCGAGGCGGAACTGGAGACGATCGAGAAGCGGGGCATGCCGCTCGGCATCAATGCGATCCATCCGGTCAGTGGTGAACCGGTACCGGTCTATGCGGCGAATTTTGTCCTCATGACCTATGGCACCGGTGCGGTGATGGCGGTGCCCGGTCACGATGAACGAGACCACGCCTTCGCCAAAAATTATGGTATTCCCATCAAACAGGTGATTCAGCCGGAGGATGGCTCGGCGCTGGATATACAGGCCGAGGCTTACATTGAGAAGGGTGTGCTGATCGACTCCGGGCCGTTTACCGGACAAACCTCTGCAGAGGCCTTCGACGCCATCGCCGAGTGGCTGCAGGAGCGGGAGACGGGGGGCAAGACCAAGAACTACCGACTCAGAGATTGGGGTGTCTCCCGGCAGCGCTACTGGGGTACGCCGATCCCGATGATCCATTGCGACCACTGTGGCATCGTGCCGGTGCCCCTGGAGGATCTGCCGGTGCGCCTGCCGGAAGAGATCGTCTACGATGAAAACACCATCAACCCGATCAAGAACAACCCGCAGTTTTCCGATGTGACCTGTCCCGAGTGCGGTGGTGCGGCACAGCGCGAGACCGACACCTTCGATACCTTCATGGAATCGAGCTGGTATTACGCCCGTTACGCCTCTCCTGGCGCGGATGGCATGCTGGATCAGCGCGCCGACTACTGGTTGCCGGTGGATCAGTATGTGGGCGGCATCGAGCACGCGGTGCTGCATCTGCTGTATGCCCGTTTCTACCACAAGCTGATGCGGGATGCGGGGCTGGTCAGCAGCAATGAGCCGTTCACCCGCCTGCTCACTCAGGGCATGGTGGTAGCCGACACCTACTATCGGGAAGCGGAGGATGGCAGTAAGCACTGGTATAACCCGACTGAGGTGGATGTCAGCAGTGACGACAAGGGGAGGCCTTTGTCTGCACTGCTCAAAGCGGATAACAGTGCAGTGCAGATCGGCGGCATCGAGAAGATGTCGAAATCGAAGAACAACGGGGTTGATCCGCAGACGCTGATCGACCGATACGGCGCCGATACCGTCAGGCTCTATACCATGTTCACCTCGCCTCCCGACCAGTCTCTGGAGTGGAGTGACGATGGCGTGGAAGGGGCTTACCGGTTCATCAAACGCCTATGGGCGCTGGCTGACGGCCATCAGCAGCAGCTCAGTCAGCCCCTCGCTGAGGTAACGGATTTCAGTGAGGAGCAGAAAGCAGCACGACGGGAGTTGCATGAGCTGTTGAAAAAGGCGCTCTATGACTACCAGAGGCAACGCTTCAACAATGTGGTCTCCGCGAGTATGGGGATGATCAACATCCTCTATAAGCTGGGTGGTTCAGAGCAGGATCTGGGGATTTTGCAAGAGGGGCTCTCCCTGGTATTGAGACTGTTGGCGCCGATCGCGCCCCATGTCTCCCACCACCTCTGGCGCGAGCTCGGTTTTGGTGAGGAGATCCTGGCCAGTGACTGGCCACAACCGGATGAGGCGGCACTGGTACAGGAGAGCCTGCCCTATGTGGTGCAGGTCAATGGTAAGGTGCGTGCCAACATCCAGGTGCCGGCGGATGCGGATAAGTCGGCTGTCGAAGCGATAGCCCTGGCAAATGACAATGTGCAGCGCTTCATCTGTGAGGCGACGGTGAGGAAAGTCATCGTGGTGCCGAACAAACTGGTCAATGTCGTTGCCAAATAGTCTTCAGCGGTGGCGCTTGCAGGCTGCCTGGCTGGTTGTGGTCATGCTGTTGACGCTGTCAGGCTGTGGCTTTCATCTGAAAGGCTACGCACAGCCCTCGGCTGCGCTGAATGGGCTCTATATCGTCGCGGGTGACCGCATCGACACGGTGGCCGGC
Organism: Candidatus Thiodiazotropha taylori; assembly: GCA_019100305.1. Classification (GTDB taxonomy): domain Bacteria; phylum Pseudomonadota; class Gammaproteobacteria; order Chromatiales; family Chromatiaceae; genus Thiodiazotropha. The sequence continues at coordinate 2,549 of JAHRHW010000403.1, forward strand.
GTTCTGCAGAGAGAGCTGCTTGGCGGTGGGGTAATCCTCTCCCCCGATCGGCAGGCGGCGAAATATCTCTTTCAGGTGCTGGAAGAGAAATTCTCCAGCCGGGTGCTCTCCGTGGATGCGAATGGCAAGGCGTTGGACAATGAGTTGCGTCTGCTTGCCAGGGTCCGGCTCACTGCCCGCAGCGGCATGCAGCCCCATGAAGAGTCGCTGGAACTGGTCCGGCAACTCAGCTTCAGTGGCAGTGACGAACTGGGTCAAAGGAATGAAACCTCCTTGATGATGGATGATATGCGACGCGATCTTGCGGCACAGATCATACGCAGGATGGAAGCCGGATTGAGATAGATTTGGTTGTTCCAATTGAGCGACGAGCATCGCCGAATGGCGCTTTTTCAGACGCAACAGGGCGTGCTGAATTAGTCTTAACAGGCCCTGACATGACCAAACCTCATGAGACTCCGTAACGACCAACTCAACGCCCAATTGAAACGTGATCTGGCGCCACTCTATCTACTCAGTGGTGATGAGCCGTTGCAGATGATGGAGGCGGCTGACCTGATACGCCAGGCTGCGCGACAGCAGGGATTCAGTGAAAGAGAGGTGTTGGATCAGGTCAGCGGCTTCGACTGGTTCGCTCTCAATCAGGCAGCGGAGAGCCTCTCCCTGTTTGGTGACAGGCGCCTGCTTGAGCTGCGTTTGAACAGCGCCAAGCTCGGCAATGAGGGGGGCAAGGCGCTGATCGAATATTGTCAGCGTCCAGCCGAAGATACCCTGTTGCTGATAACCCTGCCGAAGCTGGAAAAGTCCCAGATGAAGAGCAAGTGGCTGCAGGCGGTCGATCAGCTGGGTGTTGTCATACAGGTCTGGCCGGTTGAGGGCAACCGGCTGATGCCCTGGATCGAGCAACGTCTGCGACAGGCCGGACTGATCCCGGAGGCGGGGGTTGTTCAGATGCTGATGGATCGGGTGGAAGGCAACCTGCTGGCCGCCAACCAGGAGATAGAGAAGCTGTTGCTGCTGCAGGGGGAGGGGGTGGTGACCCAGGATCAGTTGATGCAAGCGGTTGCGGACAGTGCCCGTTTCGATGTG
>JAHRHW010000404.1 GCA_019100305.1 Candidatus Thiodiazotropha taylori
TCGCTGATCTGCAGCAGGGTGATTTTGGTCATGCGGCTGATGCGGGGTGCGAAATCGGCACTCAGGCTTTCATCGAAATCCGCATAACTCTCCGCATAGATCTCGCTGACCACCCAGGCTGTGTCGTCGTAGATCAACAGATCCAGCGGTGTGCCGTCAATCTCGGTTCGCGACAGCTCCTGACTCTCGGCCGCAGGCCAGGTCTGCAGCACCATGAAATAGTTGCCGGAGAGGAGGTAGGTATGGTTGCCGTCAGTTTTAATGAAGTCCGCTTCATCGACTCCGGTGACCTGGTTGTTGGTACCGGTGACAGCTTCGATCGTCGCTTGCTCCTCTTCGAAAGAGATCGGCTCTGGAGAGTCGGCCGCATCATCAACGGAGACCGGTAATCCCGCCACATAGCTGGCCAGCAGACTCTGCTGTTCCGCGGTGCTGATCAGAAAGGACTTCAAGCCTTCACAGCTTTCGAACCGGGTCAGTTTGGCTGAGCTTTGCACACCTGTATTACCACCGTTGTCACTGGACTGGTTGTTCGATGAGTTACAGCCGATCAATAGTGTGAGTAGTGCAGCAAATGTAGAGCGGATGATCGTGCGAGGAGCAGGATAGGACATCAATGTCTCCAGTGAAGTATCGCAAATTTTACTGAATTGCAGAACTTGATTTCATTATCACTCATGTTAACTCCTGACATGAATATGACAAGCCGTTGAAAAGTATAGCAGTCGCGAAATATCCCTAAAATCACTGTTTAATCAGCAGCTAAGGAAGGATCACCCAGTCTTCATCCAATCATCATTTTTAGGCAACAGTCACACTATTTACTGAGCACTCCTTAATACTGACCGGCGATCAGACCGTTTGCTTGCCGGACGTTTCAAATACGACCATATGGAGAGTGCAACAATGAAATACAACTCACTCATGCTTAGTATGATGCTGGCCATTGGGGCAGCGGCTACGACAACGGTTTCAGCAGGCGGTGATGAGGCGATGCGGGTTACCCATGGTGTAGCCAGTGGTGATGTCACTGCTCGTTCCGCTGTGATCTGGTCACGTACCGACAGCGAAGGTTACATGCATGTCAAAATCGATGGCCCTGTACGCGGTAAGAAAATTAAGACGATCAAGGTGGATGCCAGCGGAGACTATACCGGTAAGGTGCTGTTCAATGGTCTGAAGGCTGATAAAGAGTATGAGTACAAAGTCTGGTTCACTGAGTCGAAGCGCAGTCATGACGATGACAACTCTGAGTCGGGGCAATTCAAAACCGCACCTAAGGCAAACCGCAAAGCCGAGGTCAGTTTCGCCTGGGGTGGTGATGTGGCAGGACAGAATGTCTGCCGGGATGCGAACGAAGGTTTTCCGATTTTTGCAGCGGTCAACAATCTGCAGCCCGACTTCTTCATTGGCCTGGGTGACATGATCTACGCCGATGGCGTGTGTGAAGCAGTGGGACGCTATGGCAATCAGCAGATTGCCGGGGATTTCATATATTCAGCTGATCTGGATAACTACTGGGCGCATTGGAAGTACAATCGGGAAGAGTTGAACTACAGCGAGATGCTTCGTCAGACCCCTTATATCGCCATCTGGGACGATCATGAGGTGGTCAACGATTTCGGTCCATTGCACGATACCCGGGATGCGGCTCCCTATACGCCGGGAGAGCATCTGTTACCGATGGGGCTGCAGGCCTTCCTCGACTACAATCCGATCGCCGAATCCTCACGTACCCCGGGTCGTTTGTACCGCAATATCCGTTGGGGTCAGCATCTGGAACTGATCGTGCTGGATAACCGCCAGTATCGTGATGCCAATCTTGAAGAGGATGATGAGGTGCTGGTCAAGACCATGTTGGGCCGTGAACAACTCAGCTGGGTCAAGGAGACCGTCAAACAGAGTGATGCGACCTGGAAGGTCATTGTCTCCAGTGTGCCAATCTCAATCCCGACTGGATTTCCCGTGGAGAACGGACGGGATGGCTGGGCCGACTTCGATCAACCCAGAGGATTTGAGCAGGAGCTGAAGGATCTGTTGAAGTTCATGCATCAACAGGGAGAGAGAAATATTGTCTTCATTACCACGGATGTGCACTTTGCCGAAATCTTCCGCTACACACCGTTTGCTGAAGATCCCGATTTCCATGTGCACGAAGGGGTAACCGGTCCGATGAATGCCGGGCTGTTTCCCAATCGCGACTTCGATACCACCCTGGGTACCGAGAGTCTGTTTTTCTACGGTCCCGAATCTTCCAATGTAGGTAGTTATCAGGAGGCCCGTCAGTGGATGAATTTCGGTGCGGCAGAGATCGATGTGCAGGGTCAGTTCACTCTGTCGGTGATCGATGTGGATGGCAACGAGGTCTATCGTAATACGCTGATGCCTCAATAAGCCGCTGAGATTGGAACAGGGAAGTTCCGGTCTCTGGGCAAGTGAGACTTGTGATATGAAAAGCGGTATCCAAGCAGAAGGTAAAGGTTAGAAGAACCACCAATCATCTGTTTACCAAACAGATCGAGAGAATAGCTCCCCTCACCACTTGCGGGAGAGGGGCTTTTATACATCTTCTTGTCTAGTTGTGAGTTAACGGTACCGCAGTGACCTTTTTTGTCCTGTCGGTGGATAGCGCCGTCGTGCTGATCTAAACAGGCGTTTACCGGCTTTCAACCCATCGATTGATTATCCAACACTTCTTTTGGTTGTTTAAAAAGTCATTAATAATTAATGTCTTATGCTGGTTATTTGATTCTTTTATAAGAACTATGGCTGTTTGGTACTTGTGATCTGGATTGAATCAACCTATAAACGTACCCCGAAACATGGCTAAAATGTCAGCCTAGATTCCTTTCAAATGGCCGAAAATAAGAAGTTTCCTGTGATCACTGCACAGGAATAGGGGGCCTGTCCCGGTTATTTGCAAGTACCACAGTTAATTATCTATCTACAGGAAATATTCATGGCATATGACAAGATTGAGATACCTTCCGAGGGTGAAAAGATAACCGTTGATGCAAAAGGGGTGTTGAGTGTTCCCAACAATCCCATCATTCCCTATATTGAAGGTGACGGCATTGGCGTAGATATCACCCCTGTGATGCGTAAAGTCATCGATGCCGCCGTGGAGAAATCCTATGGGGGTGAGAAGAAGATCTCCTGGATGGAGGTCTATGCCGGTGAGAAGTCCACCCGGGTCTACGATGGTGACACCTGGCTACCCCAGGAGACCCTGGATGCGGTCAAAGAGTATGTGGTTTCGATCAAAGGTCCTCTGACCACACCGGTTGGTGGTGGAATCCGCTCACTCAACGTGGCATTGCGTCAGCAGCTCGATCTCTATGTCTGTCTCCGTCCGGTACGCTATTTTGATGGCACACCGAGCCCGCTGAAAGAGCCGGAGAAGACCAACATGGTGATCTTTCGTGAGAACTCCGAGGATATCTATGCGGGTATCGAGTGGGAGTCGGGCAGTGAGGAGGTGAAAACTCTGATCGAATACCTGCAGAACACCATGGGGGTCAGTAAGATCCGTTTTCCAGAGACCTCCGGCATTGGTGTCAAGCCTGTCTCCAGCGAAGGCACCAAACGCCTGGTTCGCAAAGCGATCCAGTATGC
>JAHRHW010000405.1 GCA_019100305.1 Candidatus Thiodiazotropha taylori
GGCAAACGCGAGGGCGGCAGAATCCTTGATGTTGGGCTCGATCTGATTGCGATAGAGGTCAGCCTGAAACTCATCAGGAGCCAGGATCATGACGATATCCGCAGCCGCTACCGCCTCTTCGATCGACTTTACAGTCAGCCCTGCGTTGCCGGCCTTGATCGCCGAAGGAGAGCCTTCACGCAGACCAACGATGACATTGACACCGGAATCCTGCAGATTGTTGGCATGGGCGTGCCCCTGAGAACCGTAACCGATGATGGAGACTGTTTTTCCTTTGATGATATTGAGATCACAGTCTTTGTCGTAATAAACATTGATAGCCATGTTGTTTCCTTCGGAAAAATTTCAAATTAATAGGGTTTAGATTTTAAACGGGCCGATTGCGCCAGGATCCATCATTCACCGCTAGGCTGCCGGTCGATCACCCCGAACCGGCAACAGCTTGTCCCAACGCCGCTCGATCCGTTTACAGACTCAAGCCTTTCGGACCACGACCGATGCCGGATGGGCCGGTACGCACCACTTCGATAATCAGTTCTTCGTTGACCGCTTCGATGAAGGCGTTAAGTTTACTGGCCGCACCGGTCAGTTCAACGGTGTAGCTGGTATCGGTGACATCGATGATCTTGCCACGGAAGATATCGACCAGCCGTTTGATCTCCTCCCGCTGGGTGCGCTCCGCGCGCAGTTTGATCAACATCATCTCCCGCTCGATGTGGCCGCCTTCGGTGAGATCAACCAGCTTCACCACATCCACCAGCTTGTTCAGCTGTTTGGTGATCTGTTCGATGATCTCATCACTGCCGCTGGTGACCAAGGTCATGCGGGACAAGCTCAGATCCTCAGTCGGCGCCACGGTGAGGGACTCGATATTGTAGCCCCGGGCGGTAAACAGATTGGCCACCCGTGCCAGCGCGCCGGACTCGTTCTCCATCAGAATAGATATGATATGCCTCATCAGACCAACTCACTCCCAGGTGACAGATACATCTCGTGGTGTCCTTTGCCCGCCGCAATCATCGGGTAGACATTCTCCGACGGGTCGACCACCACATCCAGGAACACCAGACGGTCTTTATGGGAGAAGGCCTCTTTCATAGCCCCTTCCAGATCTTCCGACTTCTCGACGCGCATGCCGATATGGCCATAGGACTCGGTCAGCTTGACGAAATCCGGCGTCACGCTCATCCCCGACTGGGAGTAGCGGCTGTCGTAGAAGAACTCCTGCCACTGACGAACCATCCCCATGTAGCCGTTGTTCAACAGGATGATCTTGATCGGCAGATCGTACTGCAGACAGGTGGCGAGCTCCTGGATACACATCTGAATACTCGATTCACCGGTGACCACCGCCACATCCGCCTTGGGATGCGCCATCTGTACACCGATCGCCGCCGGCAGACCGAAGCCCATGGTGCCGAGACCGCCGGAGTTGATCCAGCGACGGGGTTTGTCGAAGCGATAGAACTGAGCGGCGAACATCTGATGCTGCCCCACATCGGAGGTCACATAGGCGTCGCCTTTGGTCACCTTATGCAGCACCTCAACCGCCTGCTGAGGCTTGATCAGCTCGCTCTTTTTGTCGTATTTCATGCAGTCCATGGCACGCCATTTGTCGATCTGCTTCCACCACTTTTTCAGCGCCTGCTGCTGCGGCTTCTTGTCGCCATCATTGACCACCTTGAGCATATCCTTCAGCACCTGCTTGACCGGTCCGACAATCGGCACATCGACCCGCACGTTCTTGGAGATGGATGAGGGGTCTATGTCCACATGGATGATCGTCGCATCGGGACAGAACTGCTTGACGTGTCCGGTGACCCGGTCATCGAAGCGGGCACCAACCGCGATCAACACATCGGTCTCATGCATCGCCATGTTGGCCTCGTAGGTACCATGCATCCCCAGCATGCCGAGAAAGTGCTTGCCGCTGCCGGGGTAGGCGCCCAGCCCCATCAGGGTCTGGGTAATCGGGAAACCGAGGGTATCCACCAGGTCGGTGAGCGGCTTGGCCGCATCATCCAGCACCACACCGCCACCGGTATAGAAAACCGGGCGTTCCGCCTCCATCAGAATCTTGACCGCCTTCTTGATCTGCCCCAGATGTCCTTTCACCACCGGATTGTAGGACCGCATCTTCACTTTGTTCGGATAGTGGTAGGGGATCTTGATGCCGGGATCGGTAATATCCTTGGGGATATCGATGACCACCGGACCAGGTCGACCTGTGGTGGCGATATAGAACGCCTTTTTAATGGTATCCGCCAGATCCTCCAGCCGCTTGACCAGAAAATTGTGCTTCACGCAGGGACGGGTGATACCAACCGTATCAACCTCCTGAAAGGCATCACTACCGATTACCGGTGTCGGCACCTGTCCGGTCAGCACCACCATCGGAATGGAATCCATAAAGGCGGTGGCAACACCGGTCACCACGTTGGTGGCTCCAGGACCTGAGGTTACCAGTACCACACCCGGTTTACCGGTGGCGCGGGCATAGCCGTCCGCGGCATGTCCGGCAGCCTGTTCATGACGAACCAGGATATGCTTCAGCTCTTTCTGTTTGAATAACGCGTCATAGATATGCAGAACGGCCCCGCCAGGGTATCCGAAAACATGCTCTACACCTTCATCTCTCAAACATTGAACGATGATCTCGCCACCGCTTAGTTCCACGTGATGCCTCCAGTTGCGCCGATTTGTCTGTCGAGCGCAAAAACAATATCGAAACAGTGCAAAATACTAATACTCCACTAGCAGGTCAAGCGGAGATACCCCTGTCATGTTGTGATTTCAGTGATTGCAGCTTGCCATCAGCCACCCATGCCCCATAATATCAATCAATCATGCAACCGGATTGACAGGGAACCTGCAGTGCAATCAAGAATCCTCCTCGTGCTTCTGTTACTGATCTCAACCGCCCTATCCGCAGAAACCTACCGCTGGGTAAACGAAGACGGTGTAGTCACCTACTCCCAAACCCCACCACCGCAGGGCGATTCCGAAGTGGTCAAGACCTACAGCGCTCCCTCCAGCGATGCGGCGGCCGCCAAACAGCGGTTGCAGAAACTGCGCCAGGATCTGGCAGACCGGGAAGAGGACAGAGCACTGAAAAAGGCTGAACGGAAGGAAACACAGGAGAACCGCAAGCTGCGCGAAGATAACTGCAAGGCGGCAAGGTCCAATCTGCAGACCCTGAAGAGCCTGGGTAACCGTTTGTATAAAGCTGGTGACGACTATCTGCGCCTTTCGGATGAGCAGAAGCAGGAGCGGATTGAGGAAGCCCAAAAACAGATCGAAGAGTACTGTAAGTAGACCGACATGCCACTACTCAGAATCACCACCAACCGAAGCGTCGATGACGAGCAGCTGAAAACGCTGCTGAAAATCGCCTCCGCAACAGTCGCTGAGATGCTCGGCAAACCGGAGCGCTATGTGATGGTCGACTTCGTCCACAACCCTCACATGATCTTCAGCGGCAGCCGCGCCAACACCGCCTATCTGGAATTAAAAAGTATCGGACTTCCCGTGGATCGTACCGGGGATTTCTCCAAACTGCTCTGCCTGCTGATGCAAAAACAGCTGCAGATC
>JAHRHW010000406.1 GCA_019100305.1 Candidatus Thiodiazotropha taylori
GTCTAACGCCACAAGTCCGCTGGACACTGTAATATGATGTCGCCATCAACGCACAGCCACCAAACGCAAAGATAACAGCGTTGGTATGGAGCGGACGAAGCCGTCCAAATGTAATGTATGGTGAATCAAAATTCAGAACCGGCCAGGCTAGCTCGGCGGCGATATACACACCCACTAATGCGCCTACTACTAAGTAGACGACGGCCATGACGGTAAACCAGCGTACAACATCGAAGTTGTATTTTTGCTCGGCTGCGGCGTCCATGTACCCCCCTCTTAAAACAAATAATTGAACAGAACTTTAAAGATTTTTAGTTGAGACTTTCCCAACAGGTACAACTGTGTCAAATGACACAATTGCAGCGTGACATATATCACTCTTAATTGGATCAGATGTCAATACGAATTAGCCTATAACCCATCAAAGCGAATATTACACAACTATTTGTTTTAATGGATAATTATCCGCTATAGTGATTAATTGACTCAGATCAAAGAAAACATAAATAATCAAAATTCTGCTATTACAAGACGAACTCTTTAAAACTGCTACAGACAAACCCGTTTAAAAAAGTTTTCCCAGCGGAAGGAAAATAAATAAAAACTAAGTATTAATTGATAATCACTCTCACTAAAAAACGATGTTTTCAATTTCTCTTAAGATCGCTTTGAAGACCGTTTGCCTAATAACCAATACTAATCCGGACATAAGTATATCAATGGGATGCGCGCATCGAAAAACGCAAAATCAAAGCGCGAGAAGAGAAGTCTGGTAATGCAAAATGAACATCGGGTAACGTCGAGTGGTGTGAGACAAAAAACATTCGCACCGATTGGCTTAACAGAGGAAACTGGTTGGTTTTATTTTAGACCAAGGTGACTTTTTTCAGGCCTTCCGGATTAACGACTTTCAAAACGTGTTTACTGATTCCGATCAAACCATAATTTTGAAATCGGGTGAGGGTTCGACTCACCGTCTCGCGCGCCAAACCGAGATAACTGGCAATATCACTCCTGGACATACTGAGACCGAGTTGATACTGAGACAAGCCTCGCATTCCGCATCGGGCTGAAAGATTCAGAATGAAGGCAGCCAACCGCTGCTCTGCGTTCTGCTGTATCAAAGAGCTGGTGACCAGATGGTTGATGCTGACCTCCTGACCGAGCATGCGGATCAGAGCTCCCTGCAACATCTCGTTCCCGCGCCCGGATTGGGGCATCTGATCCAGATCCATCCTGCAAATAGCGCTCTCTTCCAGCGCTCTGACCGTGAATGAGTGGACCCTGTTGGCGATTCCTTCAGAACCGATCAGATCCCCTGGCAGGTAGAACCCCACCACCCGCTCTTTGCCGGACAGATCAACACTGATTGCTTTGAATGATCCGGACTTGACCGCAAACAGAGCAGAAAAAGGCTGTTTTGCGGAAAACAGCAATTCACCGCGCTGCATCGGCTGGCGGCGCCTCAATACCAGCTTCGAGTCGGCCAGATCGCGTGCGCCATAATCGACCACCTGACAGAGCGGATCCAAACCGCAATCACAACAGGCCACCTCCTGCCGGGAAGGATCATCTACCTCTGCTTGTTGACAATAGGTCTGCATCCTCACCCAATCTATTTGAAGATCGATTCCACAGAGAATCCATCCCGCTCGAGTATATCCCTGAGTCGGCGTAGCGCATCCATCTGTATCTGTCTTACCCGCTCCCTCGTCACACCCAGCTCATTCGCGACCTGTTCCAATGTGGAGTTCTCATAACCGTGCAGGCCAAAACGTCGTTCCACCACTTCTCTCTGTTTGTCATTCAATTTGCTTAACCAACGATCCAGATTGGCATTCAGACCGTCGTTCTGAATATCCACCGTCGGGTCCTGGTTCTTCTCATCCGCAATGGTATCCAACAGTGGCTTGTCAGCATCCTTACCGAATGGCGTATCCACCGAGGTGACACGCTCATTCAGACCGAGCATGCGTTTGACTTCGTCGATCGGGCGATCGAGCAGATCGGCTATCTCTTCGGAGCTGGGTTCATGGTCCAGGGTCTGGGCGAGCTTACGGGCTGCTCTGAGATAAACATTGATCTCCTTCACCACATGTATCGGTAAGCGAATTGTCCTGGTCTGATTCATGATGGCCCGTTCGATGGTCTGCCGAATCCACCAGGTCGCGTAGGTTGAAAAGCGGAAGCCACGTTCAGGATCGAATTTTTCCACTGCCCTGATCAGACCGAGATTACCCTCTTCGATCAGATCGAGCAGTGCCAGCCCCCGATTCATATAGCGCCTGGCAATTTTAACCACCAGACGTAAGTTACTCTCAATCATCCGCTGCCTGGCCGCCTGATCCCCTTTCTGAGCCAATCTGGCAAAATGAACTTCTTCCTCCGCTGTCAGCAGTTTGGAGATACCAATCTCGTTGAGATAGAGCCGGGTTGCATCCATTTGCGCATCCCCAGCCTCAGCCGCCTTGGGTTTCAGGGCTTCTGTGACATCGGGTTTCTCCAGCACCTCTTCAGTTTCAGGCTGATCATCATTCAGACTCAGATCCTGATCATCCAGATCTTCGAGAACGGCATCGCTATCTGTCTCTGCCGATTCATCAGGATTCTTACTCATCACTCATCTCCATTGGTCGAACCGTGCCCAGGCGTTATCGATCTGTCATGTCACTCCCAAATCCGTACGCTAAAGCCAGTCCAGCTATCGTAATTATCTATTTTCTTGGTAGCAGCGGCAGGGGATTGATCGGCATCCCCTGTTTTCTGATCTCAAAATGCAGTACCGGTTGACCACCGCTGTGTGGCGAACCCATGTGCGCCACTATATCGCCTTTGGCAAGATTATCACCCTCTTTTACCAGCAGTTTTCGATTGTATCCATAGGCACTCAGGTAATTCTTGTCATGCTTGATGATGACCAGGTTGCCGTAGCCGACCAATCCACCGCCGGCGTAGACCACACGGCCCGCCTCAGCGGCCTTGATTGGCTGGCCGATCTGTCCACCGATCCGGACGCCTTTGCGATTCTGATCAGAGGATGAAAAAGTCTGCACCACTCTTCCTTTGGTCGGCCAACTCCAGGCTAACTTAATGCGCTTTTTCTGATTTGTGGCGACACTTTTTTTGACCGGGGCAGATTTGACCGGTGTTGGTTTAGGCAGCGGTTTGGTGGCCTGTCTGGCAACCGTTGCTGTGGGTTGAGCCTTTTTTACCACTTTTTTTACCGGTCTGGGAACGCTTGGTTGCCTCTGCCTGGTTTTACGCACTTCCGGCGGTTTCAGGCGCAGCCGCTGTCCCGGATAGATCGAATAGTTGGGAGCTTTAATGCCATTCCAGGCTGCCAGATACTCATGTTCCAGATAGTGGCGCCAGGCAATCGAATAGAGCGTATCCCCAGGTTGCACCAGATAGTATGTCCTGGACGATTTATACCTGTGTGCAGACGGGCTGAGCGGCTTATTGGACGAAGGCGTGGTTGCCCCCTGTTGGGAGGGGCTGACCGCACGGTTGTAGACCGGTGCACTGCCTTTGGTGGAACAGGCACTGACACCAATCAGCAGACAGAGCAACATCACAGGGA
>JAHRHW010000407.1 GCA_019100305.1 Candidatus Thiodiazotropha taylori
TGAAGGTGGCCCGTCGGATCGTAAGCTGTTCCGCTATACAACCTATGAACGAACCATCCATTGGTTTTTAGCGAGTGTGTTCCTGTTTCTTGCCATTACCGGCATGATCCTGTTGTTTGGCCGATCGGTGTTGATTCCCGTGATTGGCAAGGAGGCGTTTTCTGTACTGGCATCCCTGAGTAAAGAGGGGCATGACCTGGTGGGACCTCTGTTCATACTCGCCGTGGTGTTGATGTTTATTCAGTTTGTCAAACGTAACATCTATCAGAAAGGCGATCTTAGCTGGTTGTTACGGGGTGGTGGAATCATTGGCGGGAAACATGTGCCCTCCAATTTTTTCAATATGGGTGAAAAATCCATGTTCTGGCTGCTGATACTGGTTGGCAGTGTGATCATCGCTTCAGGCCTGATGCTGCTGTTTCCCATATTCGGTCAGGGAAGGGAGTGGATGGGGCTCGCCCATGTGGGACATACTCTGGGAGCGGTGCTGATGGTCACTGTTATCCTGGGTCACATCTATATCGGCTCTGTGGGCATGGAAGGTGCACTGGAAGGTATGACCACCGGGTATTGTGACCTCAACTGGGGCAAAGAGCATCATGATCACTGGGCAAGTGAGCTCATTGAGAAGGGCGAGACGCTTACCAATGAAGAGGTGGAGAAGCTGAGAATGGGTGACTCATCAACTACTCACGGTGGTGAGTCTGCAACTACCGGGTAGTTGAATCAAAGCTATTAACCCGGCGACATAATTAGTCGCCGGGTTAATCATTATGACCCTGTTTCCAAGGTTATACCGGACAACCATTTGTTTTGCAGGTTGTCTTATTACTACATGGGCATATAAATCCATATAAGGTTGGTTGTAAACCTAAACCTCCAATCTTAATGTAGCTAAAACATTAAGGAATCTCTGTTTATGTGAGATGGCGAGCAGCAGAAGAAAAATGATTTTCGCTGAGCAACTGAAAACCGCCCCTAAAGGTAAGCGAAGTGAGTAATCCAGTTGCTAATTCTCCTGAATCCCCGCAGTTATGGGGAAGAAATATCAGAGTGTCCCTACCAGTTTAGCGATCGATTGGACTACCAATAAAAACTATTCTGAGGAGAAAACGATGATCCCCAATATCCAAAAAGTAGTCACGGGACTGTTCCTGCTGGTTGTTAATCTGTCAGTTGCTCTTGCCGGCACACCGGCACCCGAAGGCGCTCATCTCTACATCATCTCGCCAAAGAACGGTGAAGCCCTGTCCGGTCCTGTAACCGTCATGTTTGGCTTGAAGGGAATGGGTGTCGCGCCAGCCGGTATCGACAAAGCCAAGACTGGTCATCATCATCTGCTGATCAATGTGGATAAGATGCCGGCGATGGATAAACCGCTGCCATCAGATGATCAGCATCGTCACTTCGGTGGTGGTCAGACCGAGGTCACTCTGGATCTGCCGAAGGGTGAGCACAGTCTGCAGCTGGTGCTCGGCGATATGAACCATATACCGTTTAATCCACCGGTAATCTCCGAAAAAATCATGATTACAGTGAAATAGAGATCCTAGTGGGTGGTTAGTGTGGAACAATCGATCCTGACTGTTGTGGGGTACCGGTTCAAGCTCTAACCATCCTCTGTGTGCCGACTCCAACCGGTTCACTATTAAAACTGAAAGTTTATCCAGCAGGTTTAAGGTCACGCGATGGGAATTGGCTGTTCACCTGATTGTTCATCCGTTACCAGAACCATTGAATCTGTTCTTCAATGATCAGGACATTCAGTCAGGTCACTCAGCACCAGTCTTCTTGGGAAACAGAGATCGACCGATCAGAAACCAGCCCCAGCCAATCAGTAATCCAACAGCCACATTGATCGCTGCACAGCAGATGCCGGTTAGCAGGATGACGCTCAGATCGAGTGGTGGAGCAGTGGTGAGTGACTTGTGCCAGGCGAGATCGAGTCCGGCATATATCAGCAGCGCTCCAACTGCCGCCAGAGGAATCAGCAAAAGTATCTGTAGCGCCTGAGGGCCGTACAGCAGCCCAAGCGCTAGCATGGTAATTCCGAAAAGGGTTGGGGCCAGCCAGGTGCGGGCACCGAAGCGGTGTTGTACTACCAGCCCTCCGGCACCATGACACATAGGGAAAGCGCCGAATGGGGCCAGCAACATATTCACTGCGCCGGTGGTCAAACCGAGTCTGGCCGGGGTGATGTGTGGTTTATCCTCAGGAAAATAGTGGCTGGCGATCGCCGCTGTTGCCAGGATGGCATTGGTCAGCGTCAGACTGAGTTGGGGCAGCAGAATGGTCTGTGCCGAGAGACCAAGTTGAGGCCAGCCGAAACTTGTCCAGCCTGGGGTATGCAGCGCCAGGTTTAAGTCTGTCAGTGGGTTCTGTGCCGTCGACATGCTCCATAGGCAGGCGCCGATTACCATCACGATGGCAGCGAAGGGTTTCAAGGGGGTGGCCAGCAGGAGAAACAGTAATCCAGTAGCGACTATTCCGGTCCAGGGATCGGCAATCACCAGTCCAATACCGGTCCATGCGAGCATCAATCCGACGCCGAGCTGGATTCCGGTCATAACCGGTGTGGGTATTTTTCGTGCCAGTAGATCGAGTATTCCGAGAAGGGAGAGCAGAGCAACACTAAAACCCAATAGAAAACCGGTAGCCGCGATTGTCTGGGCATCCAGGCTTTGGGTGATGACGATGGCGGCTACCACCTTCATTGGTTGTATTGGAATCGGGCGACGATAGACGGCAGCCACGACCAGGGCAAACAGACCAAAGCCGATCAACAGTCCGGTAGGATCGACCTTTTGTAAGGTTAAAACGCCGATAACAATCGGTAGAAAGGTGCCAAGATCGGCAAATGCGCCGGACAGGTCTCCAAGGTACCGATGTTTTGATTGCGACTTGAAAGATTGAAACACTCTCCGATTATAGGATACATATCGAGTCAGTGGACAAACTGCTAGGGCCTGTTAACCTGGCTCCAATCGAACAACAGGGCTGTTTGTCATCAGATTGCAACAAAGTCACGGCACAATCAGCCCGGTTCTGCAGATTTGACACTATTCTTGCTTAGTTGGGGGCACATTTTGAAAGCACGCATCGGTATCAATGGTTTTGGGCGTATGGGTCGTTTAGGCCTCAGAGCAGGCTGGAACGACGAGAATCTGGAGTTCTGCCAGATCAATGAGATTGCCGGTGATGCCGGCTGTTCCGCCCATCTATTGCAGTTTGACTCTGTGCATGGCATTTGGGATCACCAATGCCAGGGTGATGGGTCGGCAATGACGGTCGATGAGAGCAGCCTCAGTTACTCCTCGAATTCAACCATTGATGAGACCGATTGGTCGACTTGCGATATCGTCATCGAAGCCACAGGTAAACATCACAAGAAACCGGAAAGGCTTCAATCCTACTTCGATCAGGGGGTGAAGAAGGTCATTGTGGCGGCACCCACCGAAGGGGCTCTGAATCTGGTCTATGGGATTAACGATCATCTCTACAATCCAGAGGTAAACCACTTGATCACCGCAGCCTCATGCACCACCA
>JAHRHW010000048.1 GCA_019100305.1 Candidatus Thiodiazotropha taylori
CTGACAAACCGCTCAGATCGCACAACAGATCACTCAGATAGCCGGCAACCAAGTCAGGATTCGCCGTCTCAAGATAGGGGATTACTCCAAGACAGGGGGCAGGCAGCCAGGTTCTCAAGGTAGCGAGATTCTCCTCTCGGGCGGCCATTTCCGGTTCCACCTGATTGGCAACCCAGCCGGTAAACGAGACCCCTGCATTGAGCATGCATTCAGCGGTCATGAGAGCATGATTCAGGCATCCCAGACGCATACCGACAACCATCACCACAGGCAGCTCCAAAGCGCGCGCCAGGTCGGCAAGCGTATCCTGTTCACCAAGCGGTACATGCCATCCGCCAACCCCCTCCACCAGAACATGTTCAGCCTCCTGGGCAAGGCTTTGGTAGCCGTCTACAATCTCACTGATATCGATCGATTCACCCGTCTGAACGGCGGCCAGATGTGGCGCGATCGCTGACTGAAAGACGAATGGATTGACCTGCTGATAGGGAAGTTCAAGACTGGACTGGGCCTGAATACGCAAAGCATCCTCATTACGTAGTCCTAGATCGGTATCCGCTGCCCCTGAGGCGATCGGTTTCATGCCGACGACCTGCTCACCCTGCTGCTGAAGCTTGTGCATCAAACCGAGGGTCACCTCAGTCTTACCACACCCGGTATCCGTACCTGTTATGAATAGACCTGCCATCTCTCTTACTACCTGCCCCGGGGATCCAATTGATGCAGTGGAACACGACACGCCGCAGCAACTCCGGTTTCTGCCGGAGCCCAGGCGTGACCATAGACCACTTCGTAACTGGCCGGCAGTTTATCATCAACTCTGAACTGCTCGTAGGCCTGAATCATGGCACGCATCCGCCCTTTTCCGGTCAACCCTTTGGCTCGCTGCGCGGTAACGTTATGCGCACCCAGGGTCTTCAGGTCGCGCATCAGGGAAGGCACGTCCTCGTAGCTGAGAGAGATTCGATCCACGTCCACAACCGGCTCGGCCAGCCCGGCATGCAGCATCGCATCCCCAATGTCGTGCATATCGGCAAATGGCGAAACATGGCTGTAGCCATCCACCTCCGACCAGCTTGTGCGCAACTCTTTCAGGGTATCGGGACCAAAGGTTGAGAAAAGCAACATGCCATTGGGTCGCAGCACTCTCAGAAACTCCCGCATGGTTCCCGCCAGGTCGTTACACCACTGCAGCGCCACATTGGAAAAGATCATATCCACAGATTGATCTGCCAGCGGCAGCTGCTCCGCATCACCGCAGATACAGGGAGCCCGTTTAAACCAACCTCCCTGCTTACGCACCTGCTGCAACATCGGCAGAGCGAAGTCGAGGGCGATGACCCGGGATTTCACATAGTGTTTACCCAGCGCACGGGTGGCATCCCCGGTTCCGGCACCAACATCCAGCACCACCTCGGGTTGATGGCGGATGTAGGCGAGACGTTCGATCATCCGCCCCGCGATCTCTCGCTGCAACTCGGCCACCTCATCATAGTGTGGAGCCGCACGGGAGAAGGCGGCACGCGCCTGACGTTTGTCGATCATCGCGGCGGTTTCGACACTCATCCTATCGCCTCCAGACTCTCCAATACCAACTTTTCAGTCTCCAGCGGATGGGATAGGAAAGGGGTATGTGCGGCCCGTGCAATGGTATGCGTAGTGGCTTCAGGCAGCCATTGCCGGAGGCTCTCCGAGGCACCGCTTGGCGCCAGGGTATCACGACCGCCATAGATCCAGCTGGTGGGACAGCTGATCCCCTTCAGGCGCTCGCGCAGATCACAATGTTTGAGTAACTCAAGACCCGCCTGCAACGCCTCAGGATCGGGATCGGGGCGCTCCTGCAGCCTGCTTTTGAGACCACGTATCACTTCCACCGCCATATCGCTGCCTAGCATCTGCAAGGCCAGAAACCGCTCTAACGCCCGGCTCATATCATCACCCAGCAGTTCGATAAACTGCTCCAGGGTTTTCAATTTCATGGCATGCGGCCAATCTTCTGCGCTAACGAATCTGGGCATTCCGGCAATCACCAATACCCCATTGACCCGCTCCGGCGCCTGCAGCACCGCCTCCATCGTCACCATCGAACCGAGTGACCAACCGAGCCAGATCGCCTGTTTCGGCGCCACTTCCAGGCAGGATTCCGCCCAGCACCGGAGCTGCTCCTGTCCGGCATAGGGACTGTGCCCATGACCCGGCAGATCGATCAGCGTCACCCGGTAGTGCTTGGCCAGTAGTTGGTCAAAGTCGTACCAGACCGACGAGTTCATCCCCCAGCCATGCAGCATCACCAGTTCCCTGCCCTGCCCAAGCGTCTCGACAGCCAATTTCATCTCTGCTCCAGAGGTAGACTCTGCAGTGCGTCCAGCAACCGGTCGAGCTGTCGTTCAGTATGATTTGCACTGAAGGTGATACGTAATCGGGCCTGCCCGTCGGGAACTGTCGGTGGTCGTATGGCGGTCACCAGGATGCCTTTCTCCTCCAACTGTCTGCTCCACAGCAGAGCCTGCTCGGCGCTGCCGGTGATTAGGGGTTGAATCGGGGTCTCCGATGGCATCAAGGGTAAACCCATCGCTTCACCAGCCTGGCGGAATCGGCCGATCAACTGAGTCAGCCTTTCCCGACGCCAGCTCTCCTGCTGAGCGATACGCAGACTGACCCGGGTCGCCTCCGCAAGCGCTGAAGGCATCGCGGTGGTATAGACATAGCTGCGGGATTTCTGGATCAGGGTTTCGATCAGCGCCTCGCTGCCGGCGACAAAGGCACCAAAGGTACCGAAGCCTTTACCCAGGGTTCCCATGAGAATCGGAATCTGCTCGATACCCAGACCGAAATGGGCCAGACTTCCGCCGCCTGTATCACCCAGCACACCAAGACCGTGTGCGTCGTCCACCATCAGCCAGGCATCCTGTTTGCGGGCGATCGCTTGGTACTCATCAAGTGGTGCGAGATCCCCGTCCATACTGAATACCCCATCGGTGACAATCAGTTTCCGCCCGCTCGAGCAGCTTTCAATCTGTCGCTTGAGACTCTCGCTATCGCTGTGTTTAAAACGTTTCATCCCGGCTGGACAGAGTGCCCCAGCATCCACCAGGGATGCATGATTCAGTCGATCCTCAAACAGCCAATCATGGCGTCCCAGCAGGGCACTGGCGACACCGAGGTTGGCCATGTACCCGGTCGAGTAGAGCAGCGCCCTCGGTCGCTTGGTGAACTCAGCCAGCTCCTCTTCGAGAGCGTGATGAGCCGTACTGTGGCCATTGATCAAATGGGCAGCGCCACTCCCTACCCCATACACATTCGCCGCCTGTTGCAGCGCCGCGATCACCTCCGGATGGCTTGCCAGCCCCAGATAGTCGTTACTGCAAAAGGTCAGCATTGGCCGCCCGTCGACAACCATCTCTGTCTGCTGTGGAGTTGAGACAACCCGGCGTCTGCGATAGAGCCCGGCCTCACGCTGACGTCTCAGCTGTTCCGCCAATCCGTTCATATCAGTTGCTTCGACTCCGGCCAGCGGGCGAGCGCAGATGATTACACGGCCTGCGCTTTCTGACAGGGAGTCTCGGCCGCCTTGACCTCTGTCTCGACCAACGCCTCGGTTTTCATCCCCAGACGCTGCAGTAGTGCTCTATCCCGGTCCGCTTCAGGGTTGTCGGTGGTGAGTAAGCGCTCACCGTAGAAGATCGAGTTTGCCCCGGCGAGAAAACAGAGCGCCTGCATCTCGTCACTCATCTCTCCCCGTCCGGCCGAAAGTCTGACATAGGAGTTGGGCATCAGAATTCGCGCCACGGCGATGGTGCGTACGAACTCAAGGGGATCCAGATCCTCGACCTGGGAGAGTGGTGTGCCTTCGATCTTGACCAGCATGTTGATCGGCACCGACTCGGGATGTTTCGGCAGATTGACCAGCTCCCGCAACATACTGGCCCGATCGCGTCTCGATTCCCCCATACCGAGGATGCCTCCGGAACAGACATTGATCCCGGCATCACGCACATGGGAGAGGGTCTGCAATCGATCATCAAAGGTTCGAGTGGTGATCACCTCGCCGTAGAATTCCGGAGAGGTATCCAGATTGTGGTTGTAGTAATCCAGGCCGGCATCGCGCAGACGTTCCGCCTGTTGTTCGGTGAGCATACCCAATGTCAGGCAGGTCTCCATGCCCATCCCGTTGACCGCTTCAACCATCTCAATCACCCGTTGCAGGTTCTTATCGGTTGGATTACGCCAGGCTGCTCCCATGCAGAAGCGGCTGGCACCTTTCTGTTTTGCCGATTCTGCGGCTTTCACCACATCCTGCAACGGCATCAACTTCTCGGCCTCCAGCCCCGAGTCATACTTGGCGCTCTGGGAGCAGTAGCCACAATCCTCGGCACAGGCACCGGTCTTGATGCTCAGCAGGCTGCTCATCTGAATCTGATTGGGATCAAAACGCTCCCGATGCAGGCTCTGGGCTCGAAACATCAGGTCGTTGAATGGCAGATCGAGCAGGGCCTCGATCTCATCCAGAGTCCAGTCATGGCGTAACGGGCTGTCGGTCATGATATCCACCAGGTTGTACAATAATCGATCACTATCGGGTCGCGGGGAGTCTATGGTAATCATTGACCCACAACAGTCAACCAGGATTACATCAATTAGTTTACTAATGTATAAACTTTATACCACAAGGCCTATTTTGGGATCCCTTGGCGAGACAGATTGTCGACCTCTGCCGATAACCTCTCGATCCCCTATACTGGGCTGACAGCAAAGGTTAGACTGAAAATCGACTCACTAGGATCACTGAGCACCGATCCGCCACTGATATCCATGGATGGAGCGATGAAGTCCAACTGGCTTGAGACACTATTGAAACAACTCTACCCACAGAACTGTCTGCTCTGTGGTGCACAAACCGATCATGGAAGCCGTTTTTGCGACCCCTGTTATCAATCGCTACCCTTCAATCGCCACGCGTGCCCCCGCTGCGCTCTGCCACTTCCCCCCGACGCTCCTGCTGAAAGCCGCTGCGGCGCCTGCCTCAAAAGTGAACTGCCCTACGCTTCATGTCACACCGCCCTGCGTTACGAAGCACCATCCAACCATCTGATCACACAGCTTAAATTCCGTCACCAGCTGCATCTGACCAGACCGCTCGCCCGATTGCTCATCGATCGTCTGGGTGAGCTGCAAAATCCACCGGATCTACTGCTTCCAGTACCGCTACACCAACAGCGCATGAGAGAACGGGGGTTCAATCAGGCTCAAGAGTTGGCTCGGGTGGTCGCGAAGCACTACCAGATCCCCCTCGAAGACCGTCTGGTGAAACGCACACGCAATACCAAAGCCCAATCCGACCTCAGCGAACGCTTGAGGCGAAACAATCTCCGCCATGCTTTTCGCGTTCATGGCAGCCTGCAGGGCAGCCGGGTGGCGATCCTGGACGATGTGATCACCACCGGATCAACCATCAATGAAATGAGTAAGACGCTGCAACGCTATGGTGCTGCTGAAATCACTGTCTGGGCTGTCGCCCGATCGACAATCGAACGATGATTTCCATGCGTGGAATTTGTAAACTTTTTTACTTCCGAGGGACCAATTTAAACCATTGTTGGTATAATGGGGCCGATGCCAAAGGAGAATAAACAGACGGCATAAAATTTTCATGACTGAACAGGTCCTTCAGATTCTACCCACAGGAACCGAGGTTGAGCACTGCCTGTTCACGAGGTACCTATGTCGACACTGTGGGAAAAAATCACCCAGGACTGCAAGCTTATCACCTTGCCTGATGTCTATATCCGTCTAAAAACCATCATTGACACTCCGGAATATCGCCTCGACGATGTCGCCGATACCATCCGTAGCGACCCGGCCCTGACCACCCGCGTCCTGAAACTGATCAACAGCCCCTACTTTGGCCTGGCGAGTAAGATCGAGACCGTATTTCGCGCTGTCTCCCTGCTTGGGACACAGCAGATTCATGACCTAACACTGGCCACCTGCATCTCCGATTCGTTACATGAGCCGGCCGACAGCAGGTTTGACATGCAGGACTACTGGCGACGCAGTATCTTCTGTGGCCTGGTTGCCCAAGGCATCGCCAGACGCATGGGCCTGATAGACAGTGAACGGTTGTTTGTCTGCGGCCTGCTGTTCGACCTCGGTCACCTGATCATGCATCAGAGCATCCCGCAAGAGACCCGGCAGGCACTCCAGCAATCTCAACAACGCTCCCGACCACTGGTGGAAGTGGAGCGAGAGCTGATCGGTTTGGATTATGCGCGGGTCGGCGCCACCTTGATGCGTCAATGGAGCTTCCCGCTCTGTCTCGTCGAGACCACAGAGTTTCATAACGAGCCACTACGCGCCAAACACCACCCGGCGGAGACCGCAATGGTTCATATCGCGGTCATGGTGAGCGAAACCCTGATGGGAAATGGCGAGCTGGGCGAAGGCCTCAACACCCCTCAGCCGGCGGCGCTGGAGAGAACCGGTCTGGATCTGGCAGCCTGCCGCACAATCGCTGAAGAGGTGGAACCCGGGATTGAGCATATCCTGCATACCATCTATCCGCTGAAAAACGCCTCCTAGTGGACCACGCAGTCAACGCTTGAGTGGGCAGGTACTCCGGGTGTTAGGTCGCTTGCTGATCGTTTTGACCACAGTTTTTTTTCGTGGCTTGGACTTCGGCTTCGGCTTTTTCTTCGGAGTGAGGGAGACTTTTGGCGCTTTGCGCATCTCCATGGTGGAGAATGTACTGGTATCGATGGGTGCCCGCTGACTGCCCTTCGGCGGCGGTGATTGGCTGTAGTGCACCTTGCCGTTTTCGTCATACCATTTGTAGATCGCAGCCTGAGCATACAGCGGCAGCAGTAGCAGCAACAGACAAGCGGCTGACCAGCATAGGTTTCGTTCCTTCATCCTGCGTTCCTTGGGCTTAACCACATAAAAATTCAGTGAATAATCAATATACCCTAAACACTGAACAACAGGCCACACCGCAGCCCCTGGCTTATCGGCTCGACCCTACCGTCTGTCCGGAGATTCGCTGATTTCCTGAACGGCAGGCCCCGCTTAGAGATTTCCCAGAGGAAAAATAAACCGTTCCCCCATGTGCTCCATAATCACCCCTTCAGGCAGTATCTCGATCAGTAAAGGACCTTCAGCCAGATAGTCTCCCTCCCGGTACTTCTCCATGTTGACCAGCACATAGCGTTTCAGCGGGCGAGGATCATAGCTGTGAATATCAATATTCATCGCCGGCAGATTGGATACGAATCCACCCGGCATATCGTGCAGCGGAATGGCCTTCGGCGGCGGTGGCTTCGGGGCTGGGGGCGGGGCCTGGACCGGTTTTGCGGTCACCTTGGGCTGGGGAGTCGGCTCTGTAGGTTTGGTGACCGTTTGGGCTGCTTGAGTCGTCGGCTCTACAGGCGCTGCCTGAACCGCCACCGTCGCCGCCTTGGGTTGCGGCTTTACGGCAGGCGCAGCCTGACCGGGTCTTACCGGTCTGGCAGTCAGCTCCCCAGGAGGACGCGCAGGCTCGGCAACCGGAGCGGCTTTGGCGGCCGGCTCGGGCACCGCATTGGCCTGAGATTGGGAATCCGGCTGCGCTCCGTTCTGAATGCCACCCAGGTAGAGACCGATGGCCAGAATGGCCATCCCCATCAGCGACAGCAGACCCCACCTGAGACGACTGCCAGCCTGACTCTGCTGCTCCGAGGCTTGCGCTGAAATACCTGGCACCTTACCCAGTTTATGCTGCCGTTCCGCCTTTTTCAGGGCTTCCAGAATCAGCGACATATCAACGCTCCCCACTGACCGGATTGGCGGCAAGGGTCGGGGTGCCCGAGGGTAGCTGCAGATTGTTCAGATAGACCTGGGTCTGCTGGCCCGCCACACCATCTGCATCGAGGCCGTTTTGACGTTGAAACGCTTCCAGCCGGGTCTTGAGAGCTGTATCGAAGCGATCCAGTCCCTCAACCAGGACCAGCTCTCCACCATCCACAAGACTGAGGCGATTACGTAACCAGGTGACCGCCTCTCCCGTAGAGCCCTGACCAATCAATGCCAGACCGGCATGAGGCTTCCATAACATGACAAAACCTCCCCGCCAGTAACGCTTGAGTTGCTCCAGCTTGACCACACCCTGGGACTCACCAGTATCGACCAACAGCCAATCACCATCCACATGGGTAAGAAACAACAGGCGTTCCTGAGCATCCTGTTTCAGGCGAATCAACAGGGGACGATTCAAGCGCAGCAGGGTTTTCCAGTCGGCAAACTCACTCAAGCAGCGCAACCCATACTCCGGAGCCTGTTGGCAGGGATGGGAGGCAGTGTTCAGATTGATCGACTCATCCCACACCTGAAACAGCTTCTGGTAACTGCTGAAACTGTTCTGCGGCTGTTTAAACAGCCTATCCAGCTCGATCTCTCTGGGTGAGCGCTTGTCTTCCACATGCGGGCTGGTGGCCGCTTCACCATTGACCTCATCCGTTTCAGGACCTGCGATCTCTGGTAGCTCTGCCGGAGCGGCCTGGAGCGGCACTTCCGGCTGCTCGACGGATGGCGATTGCGACAGCTCAGCCGGCTGCTCCACCAGGTTGGATTGGGAGTCACCAGCCGCTGTCCTGGATTGTTGTGGCGTCTCGACCTCGGCCTGGGGAGTCGAATCACCTCCCTGAGGCATCTTGTCAACCTCTTCAGCAGATGTCCCCTTAACCGGTTTCGGCGGTTGTGACTGCGACTCCATGCTAAGATCCATGCTGCGGCTCTGGTCGTTGTCATACCAGTACCAACCACCTGCAACGGCCAATAGCAACAGCAGACCGGCTGATACACCAAGCATCAGACCAGGTTTGCGTTTCGCCTTGCGCCCTTTGACCTCCTTGGCAGAACGCCAGACCATGCGAGCATCGACTCTCTGTTTGCCACTGGTATAGATGGCCAGCAAAGCCCGTTCACAGATGGTGTTGATCAGCCGGGGTATGCCCCGGGAGTAGCGATGCAACAGCCACAGTGCGGCCGGGGTGAACAGATCCTCCCGCTCACCGGCCACCGCCAGGCGATGACTGATATAGGCCCCGGTCTCCGCCTGGTTCAAGGGAGACAGATGGTAACGGGCCGTGATCCGCTGATCGACCTGACGCAGCTCCTTGCGGTCGAGAATCTGCAGCAGTTCCGGCTGACCTACCAGAATGATACGCAACAGCTTATGTTGGGATGTCTCAAGATTAGTCAGCAAGCGAACCTGCTCAAGCACTCTTGGACTCAGGTTCTGCGCTTCGTCCACCACCAGTACGGTATGTTTACCGGCACTGTGGATCTCCAGCAGATGCTTGGCCAGTCGATCACTGAGGTGTTTCAGGGAGTATGGGGGGCCTTTGTATGAGATTCCAAGCTCATCACAGATGGTCGCCAGAAACTCCCGTCTGGATAGCCGGGGATTGAGAATCAGCGCGACCTCCACATCCTCCAGCTGCTGGGCCAGCAGACTTCTCAGCAACAGGGTTTTGCCGGTCCCGACCTCTCCTGTCAGGAGTACGAACCCACCATTCGGGCCAGCGCCATAGATCAGATGGGCAAGACTCTCCTCATGCCCCCGACTCAGATAGAGATAGCGGGGATCCGGGGTGATGGCAAACGGATTTTCCTTGAATCCAAAATCGCTGAATTTCATGATCTTGTAAGCGGATCAATCACAGCCGTCATCCGCCTCATCCTCATTTTCCTCGGCTATCATGGTTGCCAGCTCGAGCCACTTGATCGCCTCGGTCTCACTGCGCTCCACCCATCGACCGGCAAGATAGATCTGACCCAGCTCATTGGCCGCCAGATAGTAGTAGCCATCCTCAGCGGCCTGTTTCAGCCAGTTGACGCCCTGTTGGGTATTCTGCTCTGTCCCCCGACCATGCAGATAGAGCATGCCGAGCTGGAACTGGGCTTCCACATGGTCCCGCTTTGCCAGTCGTTTGAATGTCCGGTAGGCGGTGGTGTAATCGCCGCCTGTCAGCGCGGCCATACCATCAGCGTAGTCATCTGCAGTCGCTCCGGCGGAGAGCATCAACATCGACCAGGCCAGGAGCAGCTTAATTATCGTATTTCTCATGATCACACTATTCTGACACAGGACCCCGTGATTACCAGAGGGGCAGAATGTTTTTTCGCAATCGGTTTGGCGCCAGAATGAGGCCTGTAATGCAAACCTTGTATGAAACCGACCCTTCACACAAGCAAATCAAACCAGCAACTTGATTGCAGCAAGCAAAAAGCGCCTGACGCAACTTTATCCGAGGAATCCGATCACATAATTATCAACCCGGCAACTCAGTATGTCGCGTCGAACAATCTCAACCCATTAAACCGGAGATCAGGCAAGCCTTATGGTGTAATCTCCTGCCGACAACCAACACCATAGTAAAAACCCATATCAAGGTGCCACATGTACAGATTTGCTTTCATCCTGATGCTTCTCACTACCGCACTACCCCTCTCGGCCCAGCCATTGGTATCCGTCGAGTGGCTGGAACAGAACAAGAACAACGCTGACCTGGTGTTACTCGATCTGCAGAGCAACCAGAACTACCTGCGATTTCATATCCCGGGATCCATAAACACTGAATACAGCCATTGGCGAACGGAAAAAAAGGGGCAGCCCAAGGTTCTGCCCCCGGTTCCCATTATGCAGAAGCTGATCGGTTCCCTGGGAATCAGCAATAAAAGCCATGTGGTGCTGATTCCGCTTGGCGCCAGCGCCGGTGATATGGCGGTGGCGTCCCGGGTCTACTGGAGTTTCAAGGTGCTGGGACACGATAAGGTTTCGATCCTGGATGGTGGACTGATCGCCTATGCTGAGACCCGTAAATACCCCCTGGAAAAAGGCAATCATCAGCTCAAACCCGCCACGTTCAAGGCCAACTACCAAGCGGAGATGAATCCGGATGCCGAGGCGGTCAAACAGGCGCTCAACTCCGGCGCATTGGCCGTGGATAACCGTACTCGTGCTGAATACCTCGGGATCTACAAAGGTGGCGCCAAGGAGCGTCCCGGCAGCCTGCCCGGTGCGGTCAATCTCAACTACGACTGGCTGACCGTCAATGGCAGCGGCAAACTGCACAAGCTGGAGAATCTGAAGCAGATCTACACGGCCGGCAACGTGCCTCTGCAAGGTGCACAGATCAACTATTGCCACACCGGAAATCGTGCTGCGCTGGCCTGGTTTGTCTCACATGAACTGCTTGGCAACAGCCAGGCCAAACTCTACGACGGCTCCACTCAGGAGTGGGCGGCAGATGCAACTCTACCGATGGATCAACAGGTTCAGCTGAACTTCTGAACCTGAGTGGATTAGTGTTAAAAGGCCCTAGAGAACGTAAAACCGCAAGGGAAAGAGCTGCCGATGCCAAGAGTTCTGTTGATCGTTATCAGCCTGCTGCTTCTGCAACCGGCAGGCCATGCGGATGAGACCCTACATCTGGAGAGGTCCGAGTCTATGGCAAAGAAACTCTATCAGGCCTACCTGGATAAAGGCATTGGCTACCGACCGCGTACCGAGCATTTCAATACGGACGGCACCCCCAGTTTCATCAACCAGCTGATTCTGGAGGATTCCCCCTATCTACTGCAGCATGCGCACAATCCGGTCGACTGGCACCCCTGGTCCGAGGCCGCCTTTCAGAAGGCAAAACAGCAAAACAAACCGATCTTTCTTTCGATCGGTTACTCAACCTGCCACTGGTGTCATGTGATGGAGCGGGAGAGTTTCGAAAACCTGCCGATCGCTGCGCTGCTGAACCGGGATTTCATCGCCATCAAGGTGGACCGGGAGAGCCACCCCGATGTGGATGAGGTCTATATGACCGCCGTGATGCTGATGACCGGTCACGGGGGTTGGCCCATGTCCAACTTCCTCACCCCCGAGGGAAAGCCATTTTATGGGGGTACCTATTACACCCCCGAACAGTTCAGCTCACTGCTTGAACAGGTCAATCAGCTCTGGAAAGAGCGGCCTGACGATGTGATTGCACAGGCGGAAAAAGTGGCGGATGCGGTCGCCGAGAGCAACCGCCTGCGAGGTGAGGCAAAGGCGCTCGATGAGGGGGTTATAGTCCAGGCCGTCAAGAGCATGCAGAACGCCTTCGATGAGATCCAGGGAGGCTTCGGACAGGCACCGAAGTTCCCCAGAGAGCCCTGGCTCTATCTGTTGCTCGACCAGGCGCAGCGCCATGCGGATCAAACCGCCCTGCAGATGTTGACAGTGACTTTGGACCATATGGGACGGGGCGGCATCTACGACCAGGTGGCTGGCGGTTTCCATCGCTACTCCACCGATTATGAGTGGCTGGTGCCACACTTCGAAAAGATGCTCTACAACCAGGCCCATCTCAGCCGCATCTATCTGGGCGCCTGGCGTATCACCGGCAGAGAGGATTTTCGCCGGATCGCCACTCAGACTCTCGACTATGTGCTGCGTGAGATGACCTCACCGGAAGGAGGATTCTACTCCGCAACCGATGCTGACAGCGAAGGCGAAGAGGGACTGTTTTTCACCTGGACCCAAGATGAACTGAACGCTGCCCTCGGCAAGCAGCAGGCAAGCCTGGCGAGCGCTCTCTACGGAGTGACCCCGTCCGGTAACTTCGAAGGGCGCAATATTCTCCACCTGCCTCAAACCCTCGCCGAGTTTGCCAATGAGAAACAACTCTCATTGACCGATCTGCTCACGCAGTTGGAGAACATCAATCAAATACTGCTGGAAACCCGCAACAAGCGTATCCCGCCCCTGAGAGATGACAAGATTGTCACCTCTTGGAACGGCATGATGATCACCGCGTTTGCCCAGGCCGCCGATCTGCTGGATAACACCAGCTACCGGGATGCGGCGCTCAAGGCAGCCGAGTTTCTCTGGCAGCAGAACCGATATAAAGCGGGTTACCTATGGCGAGTCCATCTGAACGGACAGTCTTCCATTGCGGCCACCCAGGAGGATTACGCCTACCTGTCGGAGAGCTTTCTCTACCTCTACGATCTGACCGGTGAGCCGCTCTGGTTGGAGCGCGCCAAAGAGCTGGCCGGAGCCATGACCGGGCGGTTTCTCGATCGTCAGCAGGGCGGTTTTTTCATGAATGAGGCAGAGAGCAGTATCACCGGCATGGGTCGCCCTAAGGATGAGGGCTCTGACAACGCCATACCCTCGGGCAGTTCTGTGGCAATACACAGCCTGCAGCGACTCTGGCAACGCAGCGGTGAGTTGGACTTCCGCAAACAGACCGATAGCCTGATATCCCGCTTCGCCCCGGCCCTCGAAGCGACACCGATCAGCTACGGATACCTGTTGAGCGCCGTGGCCGACCACCGGCATGGTGAACTCGCTTCGAGGGCCTATGCGGGACAGGGTGGCATCCGCATTCAAGCCAACACCAGCCAGGCAACAGATCAAACTCTGCTGAACCTGAAGATCCACATTCCGGACGGCTGGCACATCAACTCCAACCAACCCACCGGCAAGGATCTGATTGCGACCCGTATGAGCTTGTCGGAACAGTCCAACGGCTGGCAGATGGGGCCGGTAACCTACCCTAAGGGAAAACAGGAGAAACTCGCGTTCCAGCAACAGCCACTCTCTGTCTATGGGGGAGACGTCAGCTTGCAAACTCTGCTGAAACAGGTCGATGAAGATCATCCCGGTTCAACCACACTACCGGTTGAGTTACAGCTTCAGGCGTGTAACGACCAGGTCTGCCTGCCACCGGAAACCGTGACACTCTGGGTGGACCTTATCCGGTAAACCAAACGATTGTCTGCTAGGGCCTGTTAACACTAATCCAATTGGCCCTAGGGTAATCCCCAGTGCCCAAGCCTGGGTGGAGCTCATAGAATAGACTTCTGTAGATCAAGGAACTGAGATACTGGAGTTATCCATGAACGGATCAGCAACCACATTTGCCAGCAGTCAGACACGCTCACCAAACCCTCTGTTCGGCGCGAACCATACTCCACTCAGTAGGCCGATTCGAACTCACCAGGCTGTCGCACAGAAGGTTGCCAAGCTGTTCAGGCAGGGCAGACAGGGAGAAGCGGTTGCTGTTTTAAACAACCAGAAACAGGCACAGCCTCCGGCTGTTCAGCAGGCGCTCGACCGGATGGTCAGCGCGGCGCTCCAGTACTCGATTTCACCAGACAGTACACACAACGGCCTGGACCGGTTTGCCAGCCCCGCAGAGATCGGTACAGCCATCAGACAGATCAATGAAGCCGGCAGCCAGCCACCCGAGATGCCGGACACATCAACACTCTCCGATCAGCAGAAGTTTGATGTCTACGCCAGCATTGTGCAGACCCGTGGCGATCAGGCCGCACAGGATGACCTTGCCAACGGCAACAGTGTCATCATCGGCCTGCGCACTGAAACCAACACCCTGGAAAACAGTGGCCGGGGTGTTTACGATGACCGCATCGCCGTCATCTCCAGGGATGCCAATGGCACCGTCCATGTAGAGGAGTTCAATCAGGTTTCAACCGAACCCTCGGCACAATACGATGCCAATCTGACCAACCATCCTGACAACCGATTCAGACGCGCGGTTGGTGTGGATGTCACCGGCGACGGTATCCGTGACCAGGGCAGACTGGCCGCACCACAGACCATTCAGATGTATGAAGATACCCATCGCAATCCAGCCTCGGCAGGCGGCACTGATTTTGCGCTAAGACCGACACCGCAGGCGGTAACCCGTGGACAAGCTGGCGTGGAGCGATTCACCGCGGGAACCGGCTATGTGGATAGCAGCAACCCGGCTACCAGCGATGACCTCAACCGCACATTCAAGATACACTCAGGTAGCCGCACCAATACCGATTCGGCTGGCTGTACGACCGTCCACCCCAATGATTATGTGCGGTTTGAAAACAGCATCAGAACCCATCCGGGGCAGACCACCTGGAACTACCTGCTCACCGAGGTCTCACCATAATCAGCAACAGACCATTCAGTAGATCGATCGCCCTGCTCTTCTGCCTCACGCTCACTTCATTGAGTTTTGCGCAGCAGGCCTGGCTGCCTACCACTGAAACCGAATGCCGGATCGAAGGCTGGTCAAAAGAGACCCATCAGCATGGCCTGCCAGTGCACTCAGCAGCCGGAATCGATGCACAGGTGGTTGGTTCACTGCCAGCCTATGTGATCAATTTTGACAGCCATAACTTTGGCATCGAGTTCCAGATCATCGGTTCACGCCAGGGTTGGCTGAAGATTCGCGGTGCGAAAGATGATCCTGATCGCAGCAAGCTGCCGTTGAGGGCGACCTATTCCGGCATCGGCTGGATACCCGGTGAGAGCGTGGCGTTCATGGTGCAATCCGACAGTGGTTATCTGCAGCCCGATGCGGAGAGCCCAAAGCTGATCGACCTGAAAGGCGACTGGCTTACCTCGATGGGTAAAATCGAGCAAGTGATCGCCTGCTCCGGTGAATGGGTTCTGTTGGATTACTCACTTGGCAAACAGCGTAATATGCAGAGCCTGGCACTGAAGAGACTGACTGAAGCGGAGCGGCAAACCACACAGGGGCGCGCCTGGTTTCGAGGTGTTTGCGCAAACCAGGAAACCAGCTGTGAATTCAGCTGGCCACAATAACAAAACTGATTGCATCTGAGGTACCTTAAAAATAGTAGCCCAGATTGATGTTCAGTCGCTGCTCCGATTCGCCGCTGTCTGCCCCCATACTGCCACCAATGAAGGGTTGGTTTTCAGCGGTAACGAAGTCGATATAGGTATAGAGTCCTCCGGCGGAAACCGCCACACCAAGTACATTCATCCAGGTATCATCGAGGCCTGCCGATTTGTTTGTTATCAGGGAAAAATCGTTATAGAAAGTTAGATTCGTTATGGCGCCCCAAGAAACCGGAAGACTATATGCCAGGTTGGCGGTGTAGCTGTCCGCTTCAGCTGGGATGGTGTCGAAGAAGCTGTAGGCCCCTACTGCCATCAGTTCTGCACCGGCATCCACATCGTATTCGTAAGAGGTGGCCTGCAGCTGCAGATTCCAGGGACCATAGTCTGCAACCAGATGCAACGCGTAAGCACTATGGTCGCCGGCCTTGTCGCTACCATCGTGCAACAAACCATACTGCCCTGAAAAACCGACCTCGAGTTCCAGATCTTTAAGCGGACTCAGTTGATAGGCTACGCGGGCATTCAGGGTATTATTTTCAGCTATGGCATTTTGCGGTTCATCGTAGGTACCTTCCGCAGGACTCCGATAGCCGACCACATCATAGGAGTAGCGATCCTCTCGGTTATCGACGAAGCCATCG
>JAHRHW010000408.1 GCA_019100305.1 Candidatus Thiodiazotropha taylori
ACTGCAACAGCTCCTGATCTGCAAGGCGAAAAGCGGGATTCTGAGGTCCTTCCGGGGAGACAGCCTGACGTGTAAAGGTCTGATAGAAGACTAACCCACCCGGTTTCAGGGCCTGGATCAAGGTGGGAATCAATCTACGCTCCAGGAAGTAACTCACCACAATCACATCAAACTGCTCTGTATCGGGTGGCTGGCTTTGCACATCGCGTACACGGGCATGGAGATTGTTCAGTTTCAGTTGCCCGGCACTCTGTGCCAGTCGCTGTATGGCGACTGAGGAGAGATCCCAGGCCTCTACGCTAAACCCCCGCTCCGCCAGAAACAGCGCATTACCGCCCAGGCCACAGGCCAAGTCAAGGGCACTGCCCTGCTCCGGTAACAAGTGTGCATTGCTCAGCAGCACCTCAGCCGGTCGCGCCACTTTCTCTTCATCTGCGTAGCGTTGGTCCCACTTGATACGCAGTTGCTGCGTCGAATCAGGCTCTTGCTGACTCAAAGACTGTCCAGGCCCCGGGAGAGGTCCCGCTGAATATCCTCAATGTTCTCCAAACCGACAGCAACACGCACCAGACCGTTACCGATCCCCACCCGACTACGCTCTTCCGGGCTCAAACGTCCGTGTGTGGTGGTGGCAGGGTGGGTTATGGTGGTCTTGGTATCCCCCAGGTTGGCGGTGATCGAGAGCAGCCGGGTGGCATCGATCAGCGTCCAGGCAGCGGTCTGCCCCCCTTTGACATCGAAGGCGACAATACTGCCCGGGGCACTCTGTTGCGTCATCGCCAGATCGTGTTGTGGATGACTGCTCAGCCCCGGGAAATAGACCCGTTCGACCTTCGGCTGGTCCTCCAGCCACTCCGCCAGCTGTTGAGCATTTTTGCAATGGGCCTGCATACGGATATCGAGGGTTTCCAACCCTTTCAGGAACACCCAGGCATTGAAGGGACTGAGGGTGGGTCCTGCCGTTCTCAATACGCCAAACACCGCTTCACCGACGACTTCATGACTACCGACGACGGCGCCGCCGATACAGCGCCCCTGGCCATCCAGATATTTGGTCGCGGAGTGAATCACGATATCAGCGCCAAGACTCAGCGGACGCTGTAGTGCCGGGGTGCAGAAACAGTTGTCGACCACCAGCAAGGCTCCCTCGGCATGGGCCAGTGCACTCAGCTTCGGGATGTCGGCCACCTCGGTGAGTGGATTGGAGGGGGTCTCGAGAAACAGCAGTTTGGTCTCTGGGCGAATCGCCGATTGCCAGGCTGCCAGATCATCCAAGGGTACGAATGTGGTATCGATACCGAACTTCTTCAGATACTTCTCAAACAGAATGGCGGTGGTACCGAACAGACTGCGGGATGAGACGATATGGTCGCCGGACTCCAGCAAACCCATGCAGGTGGCCATTACGGCGGACATGCCGGAGGCGGTGGCCACACAGCAATCCCCACCCTCTAGAGCAGCCAGTCGTTGCTCAAAATTCCTTACCGTCGGATTGGTGAACCTGGAGTAGATGTTCCCCGGCTCATCACCACTGAAGCGGGCTGCGGCTTCAGCGGCACTACCGAAAACAAAACTGGATGTGGGGAAAATCGGCTCACCATGCTCGCCTTCGGGCGTGCGATGATGTCCGGTGCGAATGGCTAGTGTCGAAAACCCCAGGCCTGACTCATGCTGATCCTCCATCTTCTTTCCTCATCTTTGTTTACCCGGCTATCTTCCAACCATCTGCCAGGATGCTCTGTTGCAAGCATTTTTTTAGATTGTCATTTTGCAGAGACACTTTTGCTGCCGCTCATATCCCCGGTCTCACTGTTCAACTGCTGTGCGAAGTATTCTTCCAGGAACTGATCGAAACTCAGTGTATCAGAGGCTTCGATCTCCCGCTGTCTTCGCCAGGAATCCGTAGCCTCCTGGCTCAGCAGTTTCTGCTCCTCTGACGAACCCTGCTGCTGTATGAAATCGTGCCGATGCTGTTTCGACAAACGCTGTGCAAAATGGAAGAAACCCTCACCCTTCTCTCTCATCTCCCGCAACATGCGGGCGGATGGAGTCGACTCAGGATCCTGCAAACGACTCTTCTGCAGTTGCAGGCTCTTACTGTAGGGTTGCCCGGGCAGTCCGCTCTCCAGGATCTCACAAATCGGCAGCAGTGCCTCACAGATCTCAAGCCCCCACTCCCGCAGACTGACCATCGACTCCTTTCTCTGCAATTCGAGACCAGGCTTTCTACCCTGATGGGCGGCAGCCAGCTCATTCCAATCGATACTCTTCTGTTCGGCAACATTGATCGAAGGACTCTCATGCAGCAGACAAAACAGCATCAGCGCTTCAATAAAGTAGACCTGTTCATCGGCGATGCCCAGTGGATGGAAGGCATTCACATCCAATGATCTCAGCTCCACGTAGCGTACGCCCCGTCTCTGCAGCGCATGGATCGGTTTCTCCATCATCTCCGGTATCTGCTTGGGTCGGACGGTACTGTAGTACTCGTTCTCAATCTGCAGAATGTTGGCGTTGAGCTGTTCGTAACGCCCATCGATTTTCACCCCCATTGCCTGATAGATCGGGCATGGTGTCTCAATGGCACGGGACAGGGTCTCAACATAGGCATCGAGACAGTCGTAACAGGCTTTGATACCGGTACCCTGCTCCTTACTGTTCTGATAACCGATATCCCCCATTCTCAATGAGGTGGCATAGGGTGAGAAGTAGGTATTTTCGTCGAAAGACTCCAGCGATGTGGGACGTCCTCCGAGAAATGATTTACAGACTGCAGGCGAGGCGCCGAACAGATAGGGAACCAGCCAACCCAGCCGTTGCAGATTTCTCAGCATGCCGAAATAGGCGTCAGAAATGAATCCCTGGGTATCCGACTTGTCCCCTTCGAGCTGCTGGTAGACCCACCAGAAATCCTGCGGCAGCGAATAGTTGAAATGCACCCCGGCAATGACCTGCATGACCCGGCCGTAACGATGCCCCAGACCCCGTCTGTAGACTGTCTTCATCATGCCGGCATTTGAGTTCCCATAGTCGGCAATCGGAATCCGCTCATCATCCTCCACCACACAGGGCATGCTGGTGGACCAGAGAATCTCATCCCCCAAATGCGGATAGACAAAGCGATGGGCTTCAAACAGAAATTTCAGCGGTTCATGACGATCCGAGGATGGCGGGGTGATAATCTCAGTCAACGCCTCGGAGTAGTCGGTGGTGATGTAACGATTGGTCAGGGGGGAACCCAATGCCTCCGGATGGGGCAGGCTCGATATACAACCTTGCGGAGAGACTCTCAAAGCCTCTTTTTCCAGTCCGATCAAGCCCCCGCGCAACAGCTCGAGCTGACCGGCCTGGTGTAAGCGTTTCAAACGATTTTTGAGTGTTGTATACAAACCGTATCAATCCCTACTCGGGTGTGGACAGTATTAGGGCCTGTTAACACAAATCCAATACGCCCTGCTGGGTCTGTTTTTGTGCCCAGCAAGGCAGAATGAGCGTCGTGTAGTCATTCTACATGAGCGAATGATAACGC
>JAHRHW010000409.1 GCA_019100305.1 Candidatus Thiodiazotropha taylori
CCGATCATTGACACCCTTGTACTGGCAAGACGCCTTTTTGAACGACGTAATCACACCTTTCAACCGGGCAACCTTCGTCTGTTCAATCTGAGGCCGCAGTACAATTTACCCAATTACAAGGCACACAATGCCTTAAGTGATGCTGTTGCCACAGCAGAGCTGTTTCTTGCTATGGCGACAGATATGTTTCCTAATCCCAGTCAATGCCAACTGAGACGTTTTATAACGCAATGACGAGGAATAGAATAAGGGGTTGAGCAAAAAGTAAATATTAGGGTTTTTTAACGATCATTACTGAACCCTAGCGTGCTTGATATAAAGCAATGCCTAGTACCCACAAGCATTGATTAAATAACGAGCTGAAGCCTAACCCGGCAGTTGATAACGAAAAACCACCATTGAGGAGAATTCAATGTCTGAAAACAAGGTCTACCCCGTCCCGGCTGATTTTGCAGCCCAGGCCAACGTTAACGATGCCCAATATCAAGAGATGTACCAACGTTCCATCAGCGATCCGGAAGGATTCTGGTCTGAACAGGCCGATCAGTACATCAGCTGGTTCAAAAAGTGGGATAAAGCGTTGGATTGGAGCTTTGGCAAAGACGATTTACATATCGAGTGGTTCAAAGGTGCAAAACTCAACGTCTCTTACAACTGTCTTGATCGCCATCTGGAAAGCCGGGGAGACCAGGTTGCGATTATCTGGGAGGGTGACAACCCGGATGAGTCCCGCAACATCACCTATCGCGAGCTGCACCAGGAAGTTTGTAAATTCGCCAACGTCCTGAAGTCACGTGGTGTCAATCGGGGCGATCGTGTATCTCTCTATCTGCCGATGATTCCGGAAGCGGCCGTTGCCATGCTGGCCTGTACCCGCATCGGCGCTGTTCACTCCATAGTATTCGGCGGTTTCTCACCGGATGCGCTGCGCGACCGAATCCTCGACTCCGATTGT
This sequence comes from Candidatus Thiodiazotropha taylori, assembly GCA_019100305.1. GTDB lineage: Bacteria > Pseudomonadota > Gammaproteobacteria > Chromatiales > Chromatiaceae > Thiodiazotropha. The sequence goes on from JAHRHW010000409.1 coordinate 956, forward strand.
AAGGTGGTGATCACTTCCGACCAATCGATGCGTGGTGGTAAGAAAGTACCACTGAAAGCCAATGCGGATAAGTCCGTTGCTCAGTGCCCGAATGTTCACACCTGCATCGTAGTCCAGCGTGGCGGCGATCCCGTGGAGTGGGATAGTCAGCGTGACGTCTGGTATCACGAAGCGATGGCCGATGCGTCCGACGACTGCCCGGCAGAAGAGATGGAAGCGGACGATCCACTGTTCATTCTCTACACCTCCGGCTCCACCGGCAAACCCAAAGGGGTACTGCACACCACAGGTGGCTACCTGCTGCAGGCCGCCATGACCCACAAACTGGTCTTTGACTACAAGGATGGCGAGGTCTACTGGTGTACCGCCGATGTGGGCTGGGTCACCGGTCATACCTATATTGTCTATGGACCGCTGGCCAATGGTGCCACTACCCTGATGTTTGAAGGTATCCCGACCTATCCGGATATCTCTCGTTTCTGGCAGGTCTGCGACAAGCACAACGTTTCAACCTTCTATACAGCTCCGACCGCCATCCGCTCCCTGATGGGTGCCGGCGAAGAACCGGTGAAAAAGACCAGCCGCTCAAGCCTGCGTCTGCTTGGCACCGTTGGTGAGCCGATCAACCCAGAAGCCTGGGAGTGGTACTACCATGTGGTCGGTGATGAGCGCTGCCCGATCGTCGACACCTGGTGGCAGACCGAAACCGGTGCGCATATGTTGACTCCCCTGCCTGGCGCAACACCCCTGAAGCCAGGATCAGCCACGCGTCCATTCTTTGGTGTCGATCCGGTACTGCTGGATGACCAGGGTAATGAAATCGAAGGCAATCCGGCCGAAGGCAACCTGGCGATCAAACAGCCATGGCCCTCCATGATGCGCACCGTATACGGTGATCACAAGCGCTTCTTCGAAACCTACTTTGCCATGTATCCAGGCTACTACTTCACCGGTGACGGCGCCCGTCGCGATGAAGACGGCTACTACTGGATCACCGGCCGCGTGGATGACGTTCTCAACGTATCCGGCCACCGTCTGGGTACTGCAGAGATCGAATCTGCTCTGGTACTGCATGACTCAGTTGCTGAGGCTGCAGTTGTCGGTTATCCCCATGACTTGACGGGGCAGGGCATCTACGCCTATGTCACACTGATGGCCGGCACAGAGGGCACAGATGATCTGAAAACCGAGCTGGTGAAATTGGTGCGTTCTGAAATTGGTCCGATTGCGAAGGTCAATCTGATTCAGTGGGCGCCCGGTCTGCCCAAGACCCGCTCCGGTAAAATCATGCGTCGTATTCTGCGTAAGATTGCCGCCAACGAACTGAATACTCTGGGGGATACCTCAACCCTGGCGGATCCCAGTGTGGTCGATAATCTGATCGACAACCGGGAAAACCGATAATCCGGCAACCCTGACTGAGGGCGGTGATGATCACCGCCCTCTTCGTCCATCACGTTCCAACGATCGCGGAAACAGCAATCAGATGAATTTTAAAGTTCCGACTCTTTATAAACGCCTGCTGGCCTTCGTAGCAGTGATCGGACCGATTTTCTGGTTGGTTTTCACCGAAGACGGTCAACGCCGAACCGACACAGTGGTGTTGACCCTTTGGGGCGAGGATGAGATCAAACTGAATCTTCAGGCTCTGGATAACCAGGTCACTGAAGAGGAGTTCATGAAAGTCTTTCCCGACATCGAGTGGCAGTGCCAGGATCAGGTAACTCCATTTGGCAATCGTCTATGTGCTTCGAAGATCGGTGTCTTCAACGGTATTCCTGCCCACTACGTAACGGTCTTTTTCCATGATAAATGGGTCAATGGAGTCAAAGTCGGGTATCGTAAAAAATACCACACCCAGCTCAAGACCCAGCTCTGGCAGCAGATGGGCAGCCCTATCCCGGAAGGCACGGATCAACCGCAAGTCAAAAGGGGACCTGACAGCGTACTGCACTGGTCGACTAACACAGGACATGTGATCCTGAAAGAGGAGCTGGCAGAAAACGAGGAGCCCTCGCTGATGTGGTTACCCTTCTCAATGCTACCCAATAGTTCTTCTTAAATTCTCATACTTCAGGTGTCCTCCAGCAACCGGATACCTGGTTGTATTGGTTACGCACGAGCAATAATCAGCTTTATCAGTGCTTAGATGGCCGGCAGGATTACAGGTGCTCACACCTAATGGTCGGCTAGTTCTTAGAATTGTTTGCATTGAGATATCTGATGGTGTCCCTGGTCAGCCAGATAAAAAATCCGATAGAGACGACACTCAAAGCAGCATACAACCAGAACTGGATCTCAAACCGTTGGTGGTGCGGCTCGAGTTGTTCAAAAGCTGTCTGCCAGGCATTGAAAAGGGATAACTGCGCAAAATAGATTCCCAGGGCAAGTGAACCCAAGGCCATGATGACTCTTAATAAGAGTCGTTGATGTTGAGCTGACCCGGAAGACATAAGGCGATTACTCCATGGGTATTTGAGGACCGGTCCGGCAACGGTTGACCACACTGTAAGCATAACTCTGACAATTATTGTGCAAACCGAAACCGCCTTGTGATTTGTTGAGC
>JAHRHW010000049.1 GCA_019100305.1 Candidatus Thiodiazotropha taylori
GTAAGAGGTATGAAACAGAACGCTTTGTGGTTGAAATGGCGTATGAAAGAGATGGAGCAGAAATTGACTCGGATATATGAGGAGATGTACGAAACCCGTTCCACCCATATTTAAGTCGATTATTGAAGTAATGTAAGATTATTAATAATCTTTCCTAATGTGTTCTATGAGTTAGATTACGAAATAGTTCATTTATGCTCGCCCACCTCCCCTATTGTAGTGAGAATGCGATAGACCATAATTGAGACCCCATGTTCACCACAGCAATTATTAGAAACTCTAAATAGATAATTCTCATACTCAAACTCATTCGACCATAGCGCCTCACATACAATGGGATCGTCGGATTCGAGTTGGAACGCGTTAGTGACTTCTGATGAAATGATCGTCACATGAGTATCACCTTGGGAACGGGCATGTTCTACGTACTTTATCCTACAGTACTTTCTGATCTGCTCTTTGCTTACCGACATATCGATCTTATCTATAGGATTGTTTGTATCTGTTTTTGGCAAGCGCGAGCACAATACCTTTATAGTGCCCCATACAAGTCACAACAAAAGCTGTGGTACTTGAATGTTGTACTTGTTACTAGCAATAGATCTGAGAGTCCTATTGCTTACACGAGTCACCAATTCAATCAAAGTCGCCAAAGTTACCAGCACACAGAATCTTTCTATTGATCTATGTCAACAAAGCCATACTTATTTTTTTATCTTGTTAATTAATAAAACTGATAGATATGGTGTTTTAGGTTTTGCAAACACTCAAACGCGCATCCCTTGTCTATGTGTATATATATTTAGAATAAATCTAATTTTTTCTGGTGGTAAAAAAAGTGAGAACCAGTTCAAACATTACCCCTGATGAAGTAATTATTAGTAGGTATCTTTTATGACTTTTTGTTAGATTAGCGACCTCTTACGGAATACAAATATCAAATCCTATGGATAGGCAATCACTCATCAGTGATACCGAATAAACGACTATGTATAGACCATAGAACCACCGGATCTGTTTACCGTGGTTTTAAGTTATTAGGATTTGTATTTGCCATGTCGCCAGATGAGCTCGTGAGTGATATCGACCAATTGGTCGCTCTCCCTGAAGTATTCATACAAGTCAATCAGATGATGGAACAGCCCAACTGTTCATCAGCTAAGCTTGCCGAAATAATCTCAGCCGATACAGATATCTCCTCAAGACTGTTAAGACTTGTTAACAGTTCCATGTATGGATTCAGATCAACAATCGATACAGTTTCCAGAGCGGTCACCATTGCCGGTACCGAGGAGTTACGAAATCTTGTATCCGCAACCTCTGCTGTCAGGTCTTTTAAAGGCATACCAGAGCACTTGATCAACATGGAGGACTATTGGCGTCATGGAGTGACAACCGGGGTTATTGCGAAGAGATTGGCTCAGCAGTGCAATGCGCTTCACAGTGAGCGTCTGTTTGTTGCCGGAATGCTGCATGACGTTGGACGTCTGGTTATCTACCTAACAATAGCGGATAAAGCGACTGACATCTTAAGTATCACAGGCGGTGATGAGTGGATCCTGGCTGATGTGGAAGAGCGAATTTTGGGATTCAATCATATGGATGTGGGCGCCGCACTGATGAAATCCTGGCAACTTCCGGACAGTATTATCTCCGTCACTCAGAATCACCATACTCCCACAAGGGCGACCGAGTATAAACTTGATGTATCGCTTGTACATATGGCTCTAGCAATCGCCCGAGGTCAGATGATGGGATTATCCGTTGAAGAGATGTTATGGGTGATTGAACCATCAATATGGAAAGAGACCGGACTTAGTCCAGAAAAGATCACTCCTCATGTCGATGAGATGTTAACGATGTCTCTAGAGACAATGAAGATGATCCTATCACCGATAGATCGAAAACAGGCATAAGAATGTTTACATAGCCTGATTAAACCACTTCCCCTGATAAAAGCTACTGTATCGATAGAAAGATCGCCACGTATCTCGGCTGAAATTATCTATCGACAGGTCAGTTTGTGCGTGTCATTAAATCAGGAATACGAACCACATAATGAGGTGATAACCAAAGGTATATAGAGATGAATGTTAATAGAACCACCTTCAAGTACTTATCAAACTACAGTAGCTCAATGCCGTTTTCTCTTATAGGAATTACTTACAGAGACTACGCCACTTTCCTGAAGGTTTTTCAAAATCATACGGCACTTCCAACCCACTCTCAGAACACTCCTGCGGCGTTTTCAGCGAATAACGGGCAACCGTTATTATTGGATTCCCATGTCAGACTGCAGTAAGCCCAGTCACGATGAGGATCTGTTCTGTGATTGATCCTCAGACGTCATTCGACAATAAACTGGCAAACAGACCATCATTAGTAATCTTCTTCTTGAAGGTATTTATTCCTGCCTCCATAGCACTGTATGGCACTCTATTTTTCATTATTCAACAAACACACTCTCAAGATAAGCAAAAGACAGTCTCTAGCGAACAATCAGCACTGAAAAGTGCAGGTGATTTCACCTCAACACTATTTAGGGACAAGCTATCTGACCTGTTTGTACTCTCTGAAGGTGAGATTCTAAGAAAGTATCTACAGAATGACAGTTTAGTAAATTGGATTGAACTAAATCGGGCTTTCTCACTTTTTGTAAGACGAAAACCTTACTATGACCAAATTCGTTTACTTAATACCAATGGTAAAGAGATAACAAGGGTTAATAGAACAACAGGCGATCCTGAGATAGTACCGAAATCGGAACTTCAGGACAAAAGTGATCGATACTATTTTCAAAGCGCAATAACGTTAGCTCAGGGTGAGATCTATATATCCCCCTTAGATTTGAATATGGAACAGGGCAAGATAGAAGAGCCAATCGTCCCCACAATTCGGTTTGCCACCCCTGTTTATGATGGCTACGGAAAAAAGCGCGGCGTTCTTATTATCAATTACACCCCTATTGAACTGCTGCAGAAGATAAAGGATATCTTTAAGTCTCTACGCGGAAAAGTCACCATGCATAACAGCGATGGCTATTGGTTAATGGGGGCAGAAACAGAAAAGCTCTGGGGCTTTATGTATAGCAGCAAGGAAACCTTTGAGAGTGAAGAGCCTGAAGTGTGGAGCAAAATAAAATATAGCCATAGCAATGGCGTGATCCCTACAAGTAAAGGGATTTATATATTCCAACGGGCTTACCCACTTAACAGACACACCATCGGAACCATCGAAAATATCCAACTTGGAGCTGATGCATCTGTAAGGAGGAACGGTGATCGATATTGGGTATATATCTCCTATCTGTCAAATGAAACAATCAGCCAACAATCATCAATACCTGTTTATATGTCAACGATTCTGTACATCTTGCTATTCATCGCAATCAGTCTCACCAGTGGACTTATAGCTATGAATGGCGTACAGAAAAAAACTGCTTCAATCAAACTGCTACAAGAGGCAAATACTGATGAACTGACGGGTCTTTATAACCGTCGCGAGCTTAATAAGATAGCCGAAATTGAGTTTAAACGCGCCCAACGGTTTAATCGAGATTATTCCATTCTGATCATCGATCTTGATAATTTCAAAAAAGTTAACGATACCTACGGCCACTCTATAGGTGACCAAATACTTCAACATAACGCGAATATCTTTCTCGATTCAACCAGATCCGAGGATCTGCTAGCACGCTACGGAGGTGAAGAATTTGTCATGCTACTACCGGAGACTGACATCGAGGGAGCAAAACTTTTAGCACAACGTATATGTGAAGATGTCAGGAATAAACCTGTCGGCTCAAGGTACGGAAATATCTCAACAACTGTAAGTATCGGTGTTAGCCAGATCGATCAGAACGATCAAAGTTACACAGACATTCTCGAGCGTTCAGATATCGCACTATATATGGCCAAACGAACAGGAAAAAACCGAGTAGAGGCAATCTAGAATTTTAAACTTTGCCTCATACACACCTACCAATTGACCTTCGATTACAATATCTCTCACACCAGATAAAAACCAACAACAAATAAAGCGTAATAGCCCAGTTTACCACTCAATACGCTCTACACCTTCAATCGTCAATTGGAGTTCCCCCGGTATGTTAGACACTTCCGAGTTATGATATGAGCATAGGAGGAAGCATATGGCCAGTCAACGATTTAGTCCGGAATTCAAAGAGAAGCAGTTCGACAGATAGTAGGTCGCGGCTATGTTGTTAGCGAGGTGTCACAGCGGAGATACGCACCGGTGAAAAAACCATTCTGGACTACCTGATGGGACCGGTCAGCCGAGGTATGGATAGTGCCTTCAGAGAGCGTTGATCGATCTATATTTGTTTCCAACTGGTCACCTGGTTTTCTCAACTGAATACTCGCAAAACAGCAATCAGAAGATCTTGGACTATCCGGAAACCAGCATGCGCAACAGTTCGAAGAGGCTAAGCTGTATCGACCACAGTATCGACTCAATTCCAATGCTCAGTTGTATCGACCGGAAACAGACCCGGAATAATAGATAACAGCCCAGCCTCGCCAATAATCGAGCATCCGGCAGCCTAAGTGAGGATTGGTGAGCGCTCCAAACAGATCAGGTAGGGCTACAGCCTGACAACCTCTCAGTCAAAAGGGAGATTAAACGCGAAATATATCCATTTTCAGGTTACCTACATTAGTTTTTCCTGATATACTTCTGCGCTTTTTGCCGACCCCCAAGAGAAGACAGATGTTTCAACTGACCTGCCCGGGAAAACAGTGTGTTAAGAATGATGTGCTGTCGGGCCTGACCGTAGCCCTAGCCCTTGTCCCGGAAGCGGTGGCCTTTGCATTCGTGGCCGGTGTGACTCCCCTGACAGGCCTCTACGCCGCCTTCATGATGGGCATCATCACCGCCATCATCGGAGGCCGCCCCGGTATGATCTCCGGTGCTACCGGAGCCATGGCTGTAGTAATGGTTGCCCTGGTCGCTCAGCATGGCGTTGAATATCTGTTTGCCGCTGTTCTGCTTGCCGGCTTGATTCAGATTGGAGCGGGTATACTCAGACTGGGTAAGTTCATCCGTATGGTGCCCCACCCTGTGATGCTAGGCTTTGTCAATGGGCTGGCGATCGTGATCTTTCTTGCTCAACTAAAACAGTTCCAAGTTCCTGATATTGATGGAAATATGGTATGGCTCTCAGGAGCATCCCTATGGACCATGCTAGGTCTGATTGGGCTTACCATGGCGATTATTCACTATCTCCCCAAACTGACTTCCGCGATTCCCGCTTCACTGGTTGCCATTGTCACGATCACTCTGCTGGCAACCCTGCTCGACCTCGATGCAAGGACGGTTCAGGATGTCCTGCAGGACCTGTCCGGAGATCCGAACGCCACAATCGCAGGGGGGCTCCCCTCTTTTCATATCCCGATGGTTCCTCTGACCCTTGAGACTCTGCAGATCATTCTGCCCTATGCTGTCATTCTCGCTGGTGTCGGGCTGATCGAATCCCTTTTGACCATGACTCTGATCGATGAACTGACAGAATCCAGAGGACGGGGAAACAGGGAGTGTATCGGCCAGGGCGTTGGTAATACGGTAAATGGTTTGTTTGGAGGCATGGGCGGTTGCGCCATGATCGGTCAAAGTATGATCAACATCAATTCCGGAGGACGTGGACGACTTTCCGGAATTTCCGCCGCGCTTTTCCTACTGCTGTTCATCCTGGTGGGTTCCAGCCTGATCGAAGAGATCCCGATAGCAGCACTCGTAGGTGTCATGTTTATCGTCGTCTTAGGCACCTTTGAGTGGGCCAGCTTCAGACTGCTGGGCAGAATACCAATCGCTGATACCTTTGTTGGCATTCTGGTCGCTGTCGTCACGGTATTGACCGACCTGGCCGTTGCCGTAGTGGTTGGTGTGATTGTGTCAGCCCTGGTATTCGCCTGGCAGCATGCGAAACAGATGATTGCCGAGATTAGAACTGATGAGTATGGCATCAAATATTATCACCTGAATGGTCCGCTGTTTTTCGGCTCTGTTCAGAACTTCGCAGACCTGTTTGATCCGAAAAACGATCCTCAGGAGGTTATCGTAGACTTCGCTAATGCTCGGGTTTTCGACCACTCAGGCCTTGAAGCCATTGATAGCCTTGCAGAGCGCTACATGCGCGAACAGAAAACCCTGCACATCCGTCACCTCAGTCAAGAGTGTCAGAATCTACTTGTCAAGGCCGGGGACCTGGTAGAGGTCAATATGATGGAGGACCCTGTCTACAGAGTGGCCGATGATCGACTGGGTTGATATCAACACCAATCGAGCCACTACAAACCCCTAGACACCTCAGGTAATTTTTTCCTTATTATCTTATAGTTACACTCACATTGTGCGCACTGCATAGTTTAATTTTCTCGACTACTATTTGATATATAACCAGTACAGGTCAGTCGGAGAAGCAGGAGATACTAGAAAAACTCCTGTTTATACATTAAGTTACCTGTATTCCGGCCGCTAACCACTAACTAGAGTGCCAATCCTAGGTAGAGCGAGCCACCATCGGACTTATTGATTGCTCCTATGGAACATATAGTCGAAACAAACCATCTTGTTCGTTTTACCCGACAAGCGACAGTCGTCCTATTGCTTGCTTTTTGTGAGTTTCTCAATTCTGCCTGGGCCGACCCGCTCGTCGTTGGCGTTTTCCCCAGACGGGATGCTGCAGTGACAGCCAAATTGTTTCGCCCCCTAGCACAACATCTTGAAATGCAGCTTGATCGAAAGGTAAAACTGGAACTCTCCCCTACTTTCGAAGTTTTTCTGAAACGCCTCAAAGAGCGGCGATACGATCTTGTACATCTCAACCAGTTTGAGTATATCAATGCCAATAAAGAGCTTGATTATATTGTCATCGCACAAAATGAAGAGTTTGGTGAGCGCACGATTCGTGGAGCGATATTTGTCAGAAAGGACTCAGGGATCAGTGATACCAGTCAGTTGAAGGACAAGAAGATCCTCTTTGGTGGTGGACCGAGAGCCATGATGAGTTATATCGTACCTACCTATCTGCTAAGACAGAGAGGACTGATGGAAGGCGACTATAAAGAGACGTATGCCTCCAACCCCCCCAATGCTGTCTTGGCAACATTTCAAAAACAGGCTGATGCTGGTGGAGCAGGTGAAGTAGTAGCCCGCTTACCATTAGTTAAAAAGAAGATCGATGTTAGTCAAATGACAACAGTTGCCGTCAGTGAACCACTTCCACATCTTCCTTGGGCGGTCAAACAGGAGATGGATGAAGATCTCAAGAGTAAAATTACTGATTTACTTCTAGGGCTTAAAAACAGCGCTGAAGGTAAAATAATTCTTAAGTCTGCACGCCTAAGTGCGATTAACCCTGCATCAGATGCAGAGTATGACTCACACCGTGTGATTATTGATTTTGTCTATGCCAATTGATGTAAACAGAGAAAAAACAGATTCCGCCACCCCTGTTTTCAATGGAAGGTTACGTCTACGATTTTTGATTTGGGTTAGTATTATTCTGGTAATTACGCTTGGTGGAGCGACATACTATATCTACGACACTCAACAAACTCACCTCGAGTACAGCCTAAAGAACAAAGCTTATGCTATGGGCCAGTTTATTGCACTGATCAGCCCGGATGCCATTTACAGTTATGATGTAACAACCTTGGACAGCTTCGTAGAACAGATATCGACTGATGTAGATATACGATATGCGCAGATCGTAACCCCCGAAAATGTTCCGATTACCACTTATTTACCTGAAGATATCGACCCGAACACGATTGCAAATTGGATATCAGACAACCCAGGCTTCGTTCAGTATGAAAGCGGTCAGGATACCAGTTCGATTACTTTGAAATTCCCAATCAATGATGGTGAGATCAGCCTTGGCTGGTTGGTCATTGGCCTAAACACCGCCAGAATTGAGTACATCACACAAACCGCAACTGTTTTTCTGATTGAAATATATACCATCATTGTGCTGATTTTAGGCGCAGTGATTTTTATTGTTTTTAAGATGCAGGTTCTTAATCCTGTGAATGCTTTAACTACAGGTGCCACACGCGTGGCCGATGGTCAACTTGACCAGGATGTTCCAATCATTTCCCATGACGAACTCGGTCGTTTAGCTCACAGTTTTAATCTGATGCAGCGCGAAATCAAGAACGATAGGGAGATCTTGATTGGTTTCAACAAACAACTGGAAGAGGAAATAGAGTATCGACATAAAGCTGCAGAAGAGCTGAAAAAGCTCTCCATGGCAGTTGAGCAAAGTCCTGCATCCGTTGTTATCACCGACACTAAAGGGTTGGTCGAGTATGTAAACCCCAAGTTTTCCGAAATAAGCGGTTATTCAGCCAAGGAAGTTATTGGTAATCCGACAAAACGTCTTGGCGCAGATATTGAAGACAGCGCTATACTGAAAGATATCTGGAGTAACATCGAAAAGGGAAAAATATGGAAAGGCGAATTTTGCACTAAGAGGAAGAATGGTACGGTATATTGGGAATCTGCAGTTATCGCACCCATACGTGACAACAACAATATCACCACACACTATCTGACTGTTAAAGAGGATATCACACAGAGAAAAGCCATTGAAGACAAGCTTTTGGAACAGGCCACTCACGACCAGCTCACTAAGCTACCCAACAGGTTTCTTGCCTTTGATCGGCTCGAACAATTAATTCAGCACGCAGATAGAAACAAGACACATATCGCTGTCATCTATATCGATCTTGACAACTTCAAAAATGTTAATGATTCTTTAGGCCACTCTGTTGGTGACGAATTATTGATTCTGATTTCCAGACGTATAAGCGATCAACTAAGAAAACAGGATACCCTGGCTAGACTGGGTGGCGATGAGTTTTTAGCGCTTATCCCAGATCTAAACGATCTGTCGACAGATCTGGAAACGGTCGTTACCAGGCTCCTTTCAACAACAGAGTCTCCTGTCGAACTGCACAACCATCAGTTGAATATAACATCCAGTCTTGGTATCGCTGTCTACCCGGAAGACGGAACAACGGTATCCTCCTTGATGAGTAATGCTGATATAGCAATGTATGACGCAAAACACGCAGGCAGGAATACCTTCCGGTTTTTTACAAAAGAGCTGAACAACAAGATCAGTGAAAAAATAGCGCTTGAGACTGAACTGAGTCATGCACTTGAGTTAAATGAACTATATCCTGTATATCAGCCAATACTCGATATCTCGAAACATGAACTGGTTGGAGCTGAAGTTCTTCTTCGCTGGAATAACCCACAGCTTGGACGGGTGCCGCCATCTGAGTTTATACCAATAGCAGAACAATCCGGTTTAATTCGACCTATCACAGATTGGCTGTTTCAGAGAATACTGGAAGATGCCAACACCTGGAACATCAGACCTGATAACTTCTGGCTTTCGGTAAATGTTCCACCCAACTACTTTTGCGACACATCATTCAGTAAGGCGATTACTCGCATCAATCAACAAGCCGAGAATGCAGGAATCAGGCTCTGCATCGAAATCACTGAAAACCTTTTATTACAGGGTGATAGCAACGTACTTGATACATTCAAGCACCTAAACAATTTAGGTATTGAATCAGCAATCGATGACTTTGGTACCGGCTATTCATCACTTGCCTACATCAAGAAATTTCCTCTGAATCATTTAAAAATCGATAGATCCTTTGTTGAAGGCCTACCTCATGACGAGGATGATCGAGCGCTGACCGAAATTATAGTTCTGATGAGCAACAAATTTGGCATTTCAGTTATTGCTGAAGGCGTTGAAAATGAGGATCAGGCAGACTTCTTACACTCTCTTGACATTAAGTATGCTCAAGGTTTCTTATATGCAAAACCCATGGTATCGGAGAGCTTTGTCCAATACCTGGTCGAACACTACAGCACCGAACTTGCAACCTGAAGATAAAAACTCAGCCCGTCAATGCAACTGATCGTTGTGACAGCATAGCAATGAAAGTTGCTTTGTCGGCTCCAACAACTCCAGTAAAAATTTTTTTATGCTCAGAGATTCCTTCTCCAGTAACGCATTTAATAGATACATTGATTGCAGGCGTGTCAATATTCGCTTCAGAATACCCATCTTGGCAACATTCTTAGATACATGATCCTTCTGATTGCTTGTTTGTTTGTAAGAACACTGAAACTGGATCAAATCCATTGCGTGACAGACGGCGAAGAAAGCAAAAAAACAGCCAGTCTCAATACTCAGTAACTCACTTGATCTTAAGGCACTGATAACTAGTATTACGCTGCTTATTTTCTCAACTTCTTCTAGCTTAATTCCATACTCTTTAATTTCTACCAGTTCTACACATTTCATCAACTATTATATTTTCAAAACCACTATGTCAAGTATGTTTCAAACCAATTACAAACTTTCTATCAATGGAATTTAATAAACCAAAGAATATGGTACCGTTTATCTTTTTATACATCAGACTATTTGTGTTATATCGATCAACAACGGTTCCAGGTCATATAACTTTTTAGTTTTGGAGTCACGTCAAATAGCAACATCACTCGTCTGCAAGAAAACTCAGACGAATGCCTCTTCTCACGACTTAACAGTTAGAAATAGATATCTGAAGATATCGAATTCAGAAACGCTGAAATAACAAATTTTGTTAATTTTACAATCGTTTAGGTTAACATGGTGAGGTTTCAGTGTATAAATACAGAGTCTATTTATACTCAAGTCCAACCATTAGATAACATTAGGAGGAAACAGACATGGGAAAATACAAAACCCTATCTCTAGCAATTTGCTTTCTCGGCATTGGAGCCTGCAGTCAATCTTCAGAAGCTGAAAAGAGTACAACTTCCACTCAACAGGATTCTGAAAAATCAGTAACAGAGAAGATTGTAGAGACAAGCAAGGATACATGGGAAAAGACCAAGCAGATGAGTCAGGATGCAACAAATACCGTTGTCGACAGCAGCAAAAAGGCCTATGAAGGAGCAAAACAGATGGGCAGTGATGCAGCAGACACTGTGAGCGAAAAATCAAAAGAGGTCTATGATAGCACCAAGCAGACTGCCTCCGAGATTGGTAGTACGGTTAAACAAGAGACGAGTGAAATGATGTCAACCGTCAGCAAGGAGAGTGGTGAAGCCTATGAAGCGGCAAAGAATAAAACAGGTGAACTGTACGAATCCGGTAAAGAAAAGGGTGCTGAAGTTATCGATTCCGTGAGCAAAGAGTAGACGATTTGATTCAAGACATCAGTCAATCTAATACAGCATAACCTCAGTTCAACTCCCCAAGGCCCTCTCCGCTGGAGAGGGCTCTATTCCGGGCTACCTTCAACCCCCTGAAGGGGCTGACAGAGACACAATCAGTATTTAAGGCATTACTTATTTTTCGTAATAGTTTGTTATCACATTGATAGTGTTGCCCGCTAAAGTATTTAGAATTAGTCTAACTAGAATTCCTCCCCTATTCGCACTCTTGACAAGCAAATCACACATAAAAACCTATTAACCATCTCATTTCTAAGCAATAACTTTTACGAACTCTGTTAATTATTAATTATATAGAGTATAAATAACCCACTTTTTATGTAGAAAAAATTCGCTTCCAACAGAAGCGTGAGCACCAGACTCGGATATGGTTCATAGCGATGAGTGGAGAGAACGAAAACAACCAATTACTGCACCTCTTAACTGAGAATCTACAGCAGCTAATATCATCATGGCCGATACTACCTTCTGGCATCTGGAATGCCTCTTCTGTGATGACTGCTCTAAGGCATTTAAGTGAGCTCACAAGGAAAAGTCGACAATCCGGATTGATCGGTGTCACAGGGATCACTCAAGCAATTGACAATATCATTACCAATGTTTATCAAAACGCTCAACAGCCTGATCCTGTAGATATTGACAGGCTCAACCAACTGCTCAATGATTTGCAGCAGAAGATTCAGAGCATTCAGCAGCAGAGAGATACTGCCACTCACGAACAACATGATGTTGACCTGATCTATCTTCACAATTCCAATCCCAGTGATTACGTGATCATTGAGGCTATTCAAAATAATGGATGGCAGGTCCTCAGTATCAGGAACATTGAGGAACTGTTTGAGTCAAACAGCTTCGAACAGACCAAGGTAATCCTTATAGACACTCAGTATCTGGAGAGTGTTGATCAGGTCAATCAAGTACTCGATCAGTTGTCTGAAGAGAAGAATAACCGATCGGAACTGATTTTTTTAACTCCGGATTGTGATATTGAGATTCGCCTTCAGGTACTACGGACAGGCGTTACTCAATGCTTTACCAAACCTATAAATATCAATGATTTAATATTAAGTATCAGCAAAATAGTCTCGCCGCAACATGAGCCTAGCAAGCGAGTTCTGGTGGTAGAGGACGACGAGTCCCAAGCGAATTTTGCCACCGTCCTTCTTAATAAAGGCGGTTTAAAGACCCTTTCGATCACCAATCCCCTCAGTGTTCTCGATGCGGTTCAACAGTTTCAACCCGATCTGATCCTGATGGATCTCTACATGCCTGGAGCAAATGGCATTGAACTCACCCAGGTGATACGTGAAAAAGTTGAATTAATGCCTATTCCAATCGTCTTTTTATCCGGTGAAGATGACATGGAGAAAAAACTTCTTGCACTTAACTCGGGCGCTGATGATTTCTTGACCAAACCCGTCAGGCCACAGCACTTGTTAGCAACAGTGAAAACCAGAATCAGTAGAGCAGAGGTGGTCTTTAGTGCTGGTAGTAAAGGTTATACCGACCACACAACAGGTTTAGCAATCCGAAAGATCTTATTGCGCAGCCTCGATTGCAGCACACAGCAAACTCCGAATAACAACAATACCCAGAGTATCATTTCGGTCAGATTTGCTGATCCAGATCAGCACAGACATAGTGAGATCTACACAGCACTCCTGCTTAAATCTGTGAAAGTAGTGAACGCTATACTTGATGCCAATGACAAAATTGCCCGCACATCGGTAACCAGCATAGGAATGTTGATCGTTCGTGAAAACGCAGCGGCGATTGAACAATTCAGCGATACTATTTATAAACTTATCAAGGAGACTCTGAACAAATTAACAACAGAATCACACTCCGGCAAGTTTGGTATCGGTTTGGCGTATATAGACAACTCCCAGGAAGATACCGATGCCTATCTTCTCCAGGCTGAAACAGCTTCACTCAACGCGTATCGTCAACAAGTCGGTGGCTACCTTACTCATAAGGATCAAACCGAGGTTTTGCATACGGAAGAGACCTCTCCGGATCAGTTTCAACAACAGCAGTTCAACAATGCCCTTGTAACCAATCTTATTGAGTTTAAGGAACAAGCCTTCAGTGCCACAAACCAGATCATTGAACTAACCCCAAGACCAGCACCGGCAACCGATATTATTCTGATATCAGACAGCATATTTCTAACGGCGGAGCAATATAAACTCAGTGACAAACTTGACCAGTATATCTGCCAATATGGCTTGAACTTCCTGGGTAAAGCCGCATTGACCGGATCAGCAGAAAAGATACTACTACCAATCTCAGCCCAAGCGATTCATAGCGATACATTTATCAACTTCATCAAATCAGAATTACGTCGATTGCAGTTGGTTGGGACCGGCTTGATCATGGAGTTCAATCTGCCAGCACTCGCAAAGGACCTTAAAAAAGCCCGTTACCTGCTCGGAGAACTGTCGTCTTTGGGCATCGATACTCTACTCGGTAATTTTGCTTGTAACGAAACCGCCTATAAGGTCCTTGCTTATCTGAATGCGGATGGCGTGCGTCCCCATTTCACACTACTGAAGGCTGATTATGAAGAGATCAATGATATTGCAACTCAGATTCACTCACTAAATGCAACAATCATACTACCGCGAGTTGATAGTTTCGACCAAGTTAGCCTGTACTGGTCGGACGCTGCAGACTATGTTCAATCAAGTTATGACTTTTAGCGCCGGGTAAGAACCAACACGCCTACGGATTTTGCTGAATTCTGATTCAATGGAGATTGATTATTCAGATGGTTGACTGGTTGATACGATTATTCTTCGAGAATTACCCTCATTCACTGAAGAAACCCTTTAGACTTAGATTCGGATTGCCACTCCTCCTACTGCCTCCATTTGCAGCAGGCCCGGTTCAATCTGAACAACTATCAATCGAAAATCTGTTACAACGCAGCTATCTCGATGACTACTACAGCAATGTGGTATATGGCTATCGAATCGTCACAGAAACTGAAAAATATGGTGCTCGTTATACAGGGAATAGCCTGCGCTGCTCAAACTGTCACTTGAATGCTGGTCGTAAGGAATATGGACTCCCCCTCAATGTGGCCGGGATGTATCCCAAATGGCGAAGTAAGAACGGTCGACGTAATGGCATTGGCTTACGCATCCGAGAGTGTTTCGTCTACAGTCTGAATGGCATCATGCCCCCTGAAGACGCTCCGGAGGTGATGGCGGTAGCCGCCTATATCTCATATCTATCACATGGAGAGACAATCGGCAGAGCCCCTGCAGGCCGTGGTGTCCCCACACTACCCGACACCGGTTATGATCCAAACCCGGCATCAGGAAAAGCAATCTATGATCAGAAGTGCGCTGCCTGCCATGGTTCTAACGGCCAAGGGATAGCACATATGCCTCCACTCTGGGGTATGAATGCCTATAACGAGGGAGCCGGTATGGCAAGAGTACATCGTGCTGCCGGATTCATCTGGGCAAATATGCCTGTTGGCCAGGAACGTACTCTAAGCCATCAGCAGGCGCTGGATGTAGCGGCATATATCAACATGCAGATTCGGCCTGGTGACCCCAGAGAATACAAACTCTTAAAACTGTTCGAGACAGCTTCTTGGTTTTTCGATCGATGAATAGGTGCCATGGAGCGTATAAACATTCAAGGTTGGCCAGAAGGCCAATGGTCATCTTGCCATGGCACAAAATCTCCTAGCGGACATATCGCCATGGCGTCCCAGTCACTCTCCTGACTTAAACATCAGAAGTGAACTGTTTGCAGCCCTGATCGGTGCCATTCTGGTCATACCTCAAGGAATCACCTTTGCCTATCTGGCCGGACTTCCTCCTGAATACGGAATCTATACAGCGATTTTTGTCACGCTCTTTGCCAGTCTGTTTGGTACCAGTTCCATGCTGGGAGGACCCAACACAGCCGTTGCGATACTGATTGGGATTGCAGTTGCTCCCTTTGCCGGACGGGGAAGTCCGCTCTACATTGAGTATGTTTTATTGCTCAGTTTCATGGTTGGTTTGATACAACTTACGATCTGGTTGTTACGGGGTGGTCGGTTTTTCATGTACCTGAGTCCTGCGGCAATCACAGGTATCACTACGGGAGTGGGCTTCATACTGATACTCTCATCACTCGATGGCATCTTTGGGCTCTCCTCTTCCGATACCCATTTTTTTTACCATAAACTCTATTTTTTGTTTGATGATGCTGAAAATTTAGTCAATCCTTTCAGTTTCACTATCGGTGCACTAACGGTAATCACCGGCATGATCGCCCGACACTACATCGCCCGTTATGCAATACTCATCGCGATTTCTGTTGGATATCTCTGTGGTTTGGTTTTAATGTCGTACTATTCCCAAGTGGAGATGGAACTTGAATTACTGGGGCATTTACCGATTAACCTGTTACCGGTTTCGCATCCCCCTATGGGAACTGACTACCTGATTACCGGTCTGGCCATGTTGCCCGATGCACTGATCATCGCACTGATCGGGTTGGCTCAATCGATGGTAATCGTCAAGCAGCTGCGCAACGATACTGACCAACCGATTCAACCGGATAAAGAGGTGTTTGCTCAGGGCATTGCGAATCTTCTTGCCCCGTTCTTTTCCAGTTTTGCCGGGTCCGGAAGTTTCAATCGTACCCAGGTTAACCAATCGTTATATGCTGAGACACCTCTAACCGGCATAGTCTCTGCTGGCATCGTACTGGTTCTGATTATGCTGCTTGGACCGGTGCTTACCTACCTGCCGATGCCAGCCATCTCGGGCACATTGATGCTGGTCGGTATCGGTATGATCAAGACTGAAGAGATCAAGCGATTGTTCAATTGGCGAGGAGAATTGGCTGTGTTCGCTACTACCCTGTTCTGTATTCTATTTCTAGGATTACAGACAGGACTTGTTGTCGCATTGGTATTATCGGTGCTGCTGTTTGTGATTTCAGCCTCAAGCCTCGAGC
>JAHRHW010000004.1 GCA_019100305.1 Candidatus Thiodiazotropha taylori
CCCGATGGGCCTTGGGTGATCCGACCAGCTGCGCCATGGTGGTGTAGGAGATGAGCTGGGAAGTGCCGATGTTGAGCAGTGCCTCCCACACCTTGATTTGAAAATTGCTGCCCTTTAGCAGCAGATGAAAGCGGGCTGGTTCCGGATTGCGACTGAAGATCCTGTGGATCATCTGGCTTGCCTTAAGGTCGTTTCGCTGCAGCTCCGCCATCGGCCAGGTCTGCTGCAGACCCTGACTCTATTCTGGGTGGTCCAGGTCGTGAAAGCTCAAGCCGACGATACCCCGTTCCGTCCAGGCCATCATGGAGATTCCGAAAGGTGATCGAGCCAATCCATAGTTGATGCACAAGCCCAGGCCCTGCTGTTTGATTTCACCTGGACTCATGGCCTCGCAGGTGACCATCAGATCGTGCAGCCTGCCAGGCCCTGACAGCCCGCTCTCCAGGCTGGTGCTGAGCAGGTCATTCGAGCTCAAAAGTGAGTTGCGTGCATACTCTTTGGTCAGGTACTGCAGAAACCGTTTCGGCGAGATGCCCGCCCATTCACTGAACACCCGCTGCAGGTGGAATTCGCTTAGTTCAACCGCCGATGCGATCTCTCCAAGGCTGGGCTGTCGGCGGAGATTGGTACGGATGTACTCAATCGCCTGTGCGATGACAGCGTAGTGATTTCGATCTGCCGGCCGCTTGTTTTTGATCATGGTACCCTGTTCTTTACGTTGAGTATCCTCAGTCTGCCCATCAAAGCGGGATCTGACCACCCGATTCTTGCGGGTTTCAGATTATCTGTAGAGATTTCTGATGGGGCCAGGGTTCTGGTCAGGGTTTATCCGTGGCGGCTCTATCCCTGGTCAGTTGCTCCAGCATATTCTCCATCTTGATCAGCCGCTGCTCCATCTCAGCGGTGCGAGTGTCGATCCGGTGTACTTCACCTGCCTCACCCTCACCGCTCTCCCGGGAAAACTCCTCATGCTCCCGCTGCAGGGTTTCCAGTACGATTCCGATCATCATATTGAGAAAAACGAACGCCACGATGAAGATGAATGAGAGATAGAAGAACCAGCTGAGCGGAAAGACATCCATGGTCTCGTACATCACATCGGTCCAGTCCTCGAAGGTGGCGATACGGAACAGGGTCAGCATGGCAATGGTGATGTTTCCCCAAAGCTCCGGGTTGATCTGATGAAAAAACATGCTGCCGATCGCGGCGTAGATATAGAAGATGATAAACATCAGCAGCGACACATAGCCCATGCGTGGAATGGCGGTGACGAAGGCGTTCAGCAGTACCCGTAATTCGGGGATGATCGAGACCAGTCGTAGTACCCTGAATACCCTCAGCAGTCGACCCAGCAGGGCGGCTTCACTGTCATCGACCGGGATCAGACTCGCCGTGACGATGATAAAGTCGAAGACATTCCAGGCTTTACTGAAGAATCGTTTCAAACTCTGCTCGGCAATCATGCGGATGATGATCTCGACCAGAAAGAAGATCGTGATGCCGACGTCGAGCAGACGCAGGATCTGGGCGACGGAGCTTGGGATCGGGTAGGTTTTGGCGCCGATCATCAGTGCCGAGATCACGATCACCAGGATGACGAATGTCTCAAAGATCTTGTTTTCGCGAAGTTGGATGAACTGTTGTTGCAGTTGTGCAGCTGTCGGGGGCATGGCTGGTCGAATCCGGTATAGGCTGATAGTCAAAAGGCCGCCGATTATAGCGGAAAAGATCCCTTATTGCGGTTTAGGGTCACCGCTATGGATCGGGAAAATGCAGCTTAGTTCCGGGAAGTAGGGCCCCACAGGGCTGAATGCCGGAGTGTTCGAAGCCCAAGGCCCTTAATTGCCCCAGGTTTTGAAGCGTTTTTTGCAATAGGCGAGCAGTTCAGCGTAGTTGCGGAAATAGAGTTCGAAGCCGTCCTCTGCGGGGGCATCGAATTCACACCAGTCGTTGTCGTAGTCACGACAGATCTGTGGGCGCTCGTCATAGATACCGCAGCCCCCATTGGGCTGCAGATGTTCACAACTTCCGCCAATCAGCAGAAACCAGCCATCTTCGTCCTTGTAGATCTCCACCCCGGCATGGGAGACCTGCCAGAGCAGATGTTCAAAGTCACTCTTCGAGCGGGGAGCGACACCGAGGGCTTCAGTGGTGTAAGTGCAGCACTTGGAGTTGGTGCAGCGATGGCACTTGTTATCCATGGTGATTTGCTATTGGATTATTCGCTGTTGCTTTGGGGGGGCTTGGGCCCCCGCCGGCGAGGTCTGCGCTTGCCTTCTCCCTTGGGTTTGTGCGCTTTATGGTGATGCCCCTTGCCATGGCTCTTGTGGCCATCTTTGGGGCGATGTCTCTGGCGAGCCCCTTTTTCCGGGTAGACCCGGCTCTTCGGATCCACCTCGGCCAGCATCTCGGTAGCCACGGTCTGGGTCGGGATGGAGTGGCCTACGTAGGTTTCGATATCAGGCAGAGAGAAGGCATAGGTCTCACAGGCAAAACTGATCGCCTCGCCGCTGGCCCCGGCACGGGCTGTTCTGCCGATGCGGTGCACGTAGTCTTCCGCATCCTCGGGAAGATCGAAATTGACCACATGGGTGACATCGGGAATATGCAGGCCACGGGCTGCCACATCGGTGGCGACCAGGGCTGGCAGTTCACCGTTCTGAAATTTCTTCAGCAGGCTGAGGCGTTTTTTCTGCGGCACGTCGCCGGAGAGCACCGCCGTATCGATACCGTTGCCCTGCAGGAACCCCCAAACCTTGTCTGCCACCCGTTTGGTGTTGACGAAGACGATGATGCGGGCCTCCTCAAGCTGTTTGAGCAGGCCGATCAGTAGCGGGATCTTCTCCTCATTGGCAGTCATATAGCAGGTTTCGGTGATCTTCTCCGCTGTTACCTGCTCCGGCTCCACCTCGACACTGTGGGGGTTGTTCATGTGTTCGTAGGCCAGTTCGCGCACCCGATAGGAGAGGGTGGCGGAGAACAGCATGCCCAGCCTGTCCTGAGGTAACGGACAGCGTCGCAGCATATAGCGGATGTCCTTGATGAAGCCGAGATCGAACATCCGGTCGGCCTCGTCCAGCACGATCACCTGAATCTCTTTCAGGTCATAGACCCGCTGTTTGAAGTAGTCGATCAGTCGCCCCGGGGTGCCGATCAGGATATCCACCCCCTGCTCGATCTGTTTGCGCTGCTTGTCATACCCGGTGCCGCCGTAGACCGCTGCGGTCGTCAGCTCAGTATGCTGGGTCAATGCCTGGGCATCGTTATAGATCTGCACCGCCAGCTCTCTGGTCGGGGCGAGAATCAGGGTGCGGGGTTGATTGACCCGACGCTGCTCCGATGGCGGGTTGCGTAACAGGTGATCGATGGCCGCGATCAGAAAGGCAGCGGTTTTACCTGTACCGGTTTGTGCTTGTCCCGCCAGATCCTTTCCGGTCAGTGCAATCGGCAGGGTTTCCGCTTGAATCGGGGTGCAGTATTCGAAGCCGGCTTCCTGGATACCCAGCAGAACCTGGGGGTCAAGATCGAAGTCGGCAAAACGGGTTTCAGTCAGATGTTTATTGCTCATGGGGCGGAAGCATACAGGATAATAGGTATAACTACGATCCTGCATGGAATCAGGGCCTTGCCTGAGTCTTCTCAGCTGCGAATTGCATGGATGTAAAACTTGCCCATCGAAGCACACAATCCCGTACAATCCACCAGCATGAACATCCATCTTGTTTCTGTCGGAAACCGCATGCCTGACTGGGTGGTCGAAGGCTATCAGACCTATGCCCGGCGGCTGAATGGGGATTGCTATCTCCATCTGCTTGAGATCGCTCCTGGACAGCGGGGCAAAAAGGCCGATATCAAGCGGATTCTGAAGGATGAGGGGGAAAGGATGCTGAAAGCGATACCCAAAGGGTGCCGGGTTGTGGCTCTGGATGTACAGGGACGGGCCTGGAGTACAGAGCAACTCTCCGGCAAGCTTGAGGCCTGGATGGGTGATGGCCGGGATCTGGCGCTCCTTGTGGGCGGGCCGGAAGGGCTCTCGGCGGAGTGTTTGAGCCAGGCGGAGGGACGCTGGTCACTGTCGCCTCTAACCCTGCCCCATCCGTTGGTCAGGGTGGTGGTGGCTGAACAGCTCTATCGGGCCTGGAGTCTGATACACAACCATCCCTATCATCGGGCCGGATAGCAGTATGGATGACCGGCCCAGCCTCTATCTGGCATCTAGATCCCCAAGGCGGCGTGAACTGCTGCAACAGATCGGGGTGCGCTTCGAGCTGCTCGATATTGAGATCGATGAGGGGCAGTTGCCAGAGGAGCAACCGACAGACTATGTGCGGCGGGTGGCCGAGGATAAGGCTGTGGCCGGTTTCAGTCAGCTCAGTGAAACCACTCGAATGCCGGTTTTGGCTGCCGATACCAGTGTGGTTGTAAACGGACATATCCTGGGAAAACCGGAGAATCGGGATCACGCTTTGTGGATGCTGGGGCAACTCTCCGGTACCACCCATGAGGTGTTCAGTGCAGTGACGCTGTGTCGATCGGTTCCACAGACCAGGGTCTCTGTCAGTCAGGTAACCTTTCGTGAACTCAGTGAAGCCGAGATGCTCGGTTACTGGCATACGGGAGAGCCGCTGGATAAGGCGGGAAGCTATGCAATTCAGGGGCTTGGAGCACAATTTATTGCACGGCTGGAGGGCAGTTATTCCGCTGTGATGGGCTTGCCGCTGTTCGAAACCGCAGAATTACTGCAACTGGGCGGGATCGAATTTGGCGCTGGGAAGACTAATTCGATAGGCCCAGGTAGTATTTAGACCGCACAGGGTGCACCAGGCTCTGATGGGTCCTGAGAAGCGGGTGTCCCCGTTAAAGATTGCCGGCGTGCCGGGGTTGAGGAGAAATTGCTAGGTTGCGGGCTTTAACACAGATTCCACATTAGCAAGCTGACATCTGTCGTAAGCTAATGGAGTGTCGCCTGAATTCATAAACTCGGGCTGCCCTTTGGGTGGTCTGGTTAAGACGACATGGATTCTAGGTTAATAAATTGCCCGATCGTCCGATGAAAGAGATTCGGAGGCAACGCGTTTGTCTACAGGGATTAGCAATAACGAAAATAACGAAGTAGTTGATATGAGTGAAGAAATTCTAATTAATGTAACTCCTCCCGAAACCCGTGTGGCGGTCATTGAAAATGGTGCTGTGCAGGAGATCATCATCGAGCGTTCCGGAAAACGGGGGCTGGTTGGCAATATCTACAAGGGCAAGGTGTGTCGGGTTCTGCCCGGTATGCAGGCGGCATTTGTCGACGTGGGGCTTGAACGGGCAGCATTTCTGCACGTCTCAGATATCGGAGACTCAACCGACAAACCGAAAACCGACAATATCCATGAGCTGTTGAGGGAAGGCGAACTGGTGATCGTGCAGGTGCTGAAGGATCCGATCGGTACCAAAGGTGCCAGGCTGACCACCAACATCTCCATTCCATCCAGACACCTGGTCTTCATGCCTTCCCTGGGTAATATGGGGATTTCTCAGAGAATCGAGGCTGAGGATGAGCGTCAGCGACTCCGTGAATTGCTCAATCAGGTCGCCGAAACGGGGGAAATTTCAGGTGGTTATATCGCAAGAACTGCAGCTGAGGGGGTGGATGAGTCATCGTTGAAATCCGATATGCGGTTTCTCGCCCGGCTTTGGAGTTCCATCCAGGAGAGAAGCAAACTGGCAAAAAGCATCGAACTGATCCATGAGGACCTCTCCTTACCCCTGAGGTCGTTGCGGGATCTGGTCGGTCCCGATGTGGAGAAGGTGCGCATCGACTCAAAGGAGACCCACCAGAAATCGATCAGTTTCGCGCAAAAGTTCATCCCGGACATCAAGCACCGCATCGAATACTACCCGGGTGAGCGTCCCCTGTTCGATCTGTATGGGGTGGAGGATGAGATACAGAAAGCCCTGGAGCGTAAAGTTCAGCTCAAATCCGGCGGCCATCTGGTGATCGATCAGACCGAGGCAATGACCACTATCGATGTCAATACCGGCGCTTTTGTCGGGCACAGGAACCTGGAAGAGACCATCTTCAAGACCAACCTGGAGGCCGCCCAAGCGATCTGCCGGCAACTGAGGATTCGTAATCTTGGTGGCATCATCATCATCGACTTCATCGACATGCTCGATCCGGAACATCGGCGTCAGGTCTTACGCGCGCTGGAGAAGTGTCTTGCCCATGATCATGCACGGACCCACATCACTGAGGTCTCCTCACTGGGGCTGGTGGAGATGACCCGCAAGCGCATTCGGGAGTCCCTGGAGCATGTTCTCTGTGAACCTTGCAGCTGTTGTGGTGGGCGTGGTTCGATGAAGACAGCAGAGACCACCTGCTATGAGATCTTTCGTGAAATCCTGCGGGAATCCAGGCAGTTTGATGTGGAGTCCCTGCTGGTATTGGCCTCCCAGGAGGTGATCGACCGACTACTCGACGAAGAGTCCACCCACCTGGCCGAACTGGAGCAGTTCGTCGGCCATCCGATCAAGCTGCAGGCTGAGCAGCTCTACAGTCAGGAACACTATGATGTGGTGTTGGTCTGACCACCGCTGAATTTCGTTTTCATGCTCGCCGCCGCAAAATATTTTCACACGAAGTTCTGGCAGGTTATCGCCTGGTTGGTAATCCTGCTGGCAGTGGGTTTGACCCTTGCACGATTTCTGTTGCCGGGTATCGATCTGGAACCCTACCGTCAGGAGATCGAACGGGTACTCGAAGAGAAGGCTGAGATGCCACTCAGTATCGGTGCCATTCAGGCACAGTTGAAAGGTGCCCATCTGGTTCTCAAGTTTGCGGATGTCAGTGCACTGGACAAGCAGACCGAAGAGCCGCTGCTGTATGCTCCTGAAGTCTATGTCAGAGTCCAGTTGCTGAAGAGCCTGCTGGCCGGTCAGTTGCAACTGGGCGGTGGCAAAGTGGTCGGTACCAAGTTGAAGATGGAGCGATTTGCCGACGGTTCCTTCTCATTGCAGGGCATGGAGAGAGCCGGGGAATCATCCGATACCGCTGCGGTGTTGGGAATCTTTCTGGAGCAGAACCGGTTGCGGATGGTTGATACGGAGATTCTCATCAAGAGCGCACTGCAGGGGCGCCCACCGTTAAGACTTAGTGGCTTGAAAGTGGATCTGTTGAACAACGGCCTGCACCATCGGCTCGCGCTCTCCGGGCAGATCGGTCATCGGGGAGAGGAGAAGATCGAACTGATTGCGAATCTTCGACAGAGCTCAGCGGATTCCATCGTGATGAGTGGTGAGTTTTATCTGAAGTGCGAAGATCTGCAGTTAGGCAGCCGGCTTGGGGAGTGGCTGCCGGATGGTTATCAGGTGGATCAGGGGCGGGCCAATCTGGAGTTATGGGGTGATGTCACGGATGGGGCGGTGCAAAGGATCAGTGGGCAATCAGAGCTTCATGACCTGCATCTGACCGGTCGGCAAAGGGATAAATCATTCTCGCTACAGCATCTTGCCAGCTCACTTGATTGGTCGAAGATCGAGGCGGGCTGGATGTTGGCGTTGGAGCAGTTCTCACTGACTCAGAAGGGACGGAAGTGGCCTGAAGGTGGTCTTGAAGTCACCTGGTGGAAATCGGCAGAACAGGGTACCGGATTCGAACTGCGTGCCGACTATCTCTCCCTCGATACCGCCCATGATCTGATTTCGATCGTCGAACTGCCGGCCAGGGATCTGCAGAATGCCCTGTTGGGATTGAATCCCCGGGGAGACCTGACGGGGCTCGATTTCTATCTGCAGCAGTTGCCCGGTCAGGAGATGACCTGGCAACTGCAGGGTGAGGTTGAAAAGTTCATTTCCAACCCCTGGGAGAGTATCCCGGGTACCGCCGGATTGAAGATGTCATTCGATGGTAACCAGTCGGGAGGCTGGTTGAAGATCGACAGCGACAATCTCACCATCGACTACCCGCAACTGTTTCGCAGACCATTGCAGGCTGACCGGGTCAAGGGAGATTTCCTGTGGAATTTTGATCTACAGAGCGGTTTGCACATGCAGACCGACCATCTTGAGATGAGCAATCCGGATATGGAGACCCTGTCGCGTATCGAGCTGCAGATACCGATCAGCGGCAAGGATCTGTTCGCCGACATTCAGACCGATTTCTGGAATGCGGATGGTTCCCGTAAAAGCGAATATCTGCCGGTTACCGTGATGCCCGAAGGGTTGGTGGAGTGGCTGGATAAATCGATGGTCAGCGGACATGTGAAATCGGGCAGCTTCCTACTCTATGGCCCGGTGAGTGCTTTTCCCTTCAAAGCCCACGAAGGTCGCTTTGAGGTCTGGTTCGGGGTTGAGGATCTACTCCTCGACTATATGCCTGAGTGGCCGGTTCTCTCGGAAACGGTGGCGGAAGTTCACTTCATCAATAACGGGCTGAAAGCCAGGCTTGAGGAGGGGGTGATGCTCAATAGCCGGCTGCGAGATGTCTCTGTTGAGATCGATGAACTGCGCAATCCAACCCCGGTGAAAATCAGAGGGGAAGCCATTGGACCATTCAAAGACATCATGGCGATCCTGGGTGATACACCGCTTAAAGAGGATTTTCAGCCGTTTGTCGAAGCTGTGTCGGTTGGTGGTAAAACCCATACAGTCGTGGATCTGGCAATTCCATTGGAGGAGGGACGGGGTGAGTTGTCGGTCGAAGGGTCGATCGATTTTCGGCGTGCTGCACTGCGAGTCAAACAGGCGGATGTCGACCTGAAATCGATTACCGGTGAGGTCAAGTTCGACAGTTCCGGTGTCAGTGGGAAAAAGTTGCAGGCGCAGTTTCTCAATGAGCCGGTGCAATTCGATATTGCCCCCTATCGGTATCAGGGCAGGGACTGGACCCGCATCAATGCACACAGCGTTCTGGACTTGGCCAAGCTGCATAAAAAATTTCCTGATTGGTATCTGCAGTATTTTAAAGGCCGGGGTAGAGCTGATCTGGAGTTCAGTATCGCCCATCAGCCGAGCCGGATACCGGTTAGAATGAATCTCTCCTCACAGCTGGTCGGTGTGGAAGTCGACCTGCCTGCGCCCTTGATCAAAGCGCCTGAGGTTTCCCGGCAACTCGATTTGGGTGTGGACTTTCTGAGTGATTCAAGTACCGAACTGAGAGTGCTTTACGGTGACGATACCCATGCTTTGCTGCGTCTCTACGATAATCAGGAGAAACCCTGGGTTGCCGCGATCGGTTTTCAGCGGGAGCCTCTCAGTCTGGATGGGGTTGAAGGGTTTCACCTCAGTGGAGAGCTCGATCTCCTCAATGCGGACCATTGGATAGCCTGGGTCAATCGACAGGCCAATCAATCCGACACGCCAATGCCGCGTATCGAAATGAACCTGCGGGTCGATGAACTTATCGCACTGGGTACGGTTTGTCCCCAGACCCGGTTCACCTATAAGGACTATGCCAATGGCTACCGGGTGAATCTGACCTCGGATACGGTGCAGGGCACCATGCAGGTACCGAGCGATCTGCAGGGTCAGCCAATCCTAGGGCGTTTCGATTTCATCAAACTGGATCTTGATGAGTTGGCTTCTGCGATTACCGGTGAGCAACCGCAGACTGATCCAGAAAACGATTTAGACCCCAGGGATGTGCCGGCAATCAATTTTTCCGTAGACAAACTTTTTATCAATGATCGGCCAATCGGCAAGGGAAACCTAACCTGGAGCAAGGAAAACAGTGGCATTACGATCAACAATCTTACCTTGATCGGACATACCATCGATCTGTCGGGGCAGGGCTATTGGCGTGTTTCGCCGAAGGGCCATAGCACCGGTTTGAATCTGCATATGAAGACCCCGAGTCTGGGTGATCTGCAACATCATCTTGGTTTGACCACCGGCATTGAAAAGGCGCCCACCGAAGTCAAAGCAGAGCTCTACTGGCCCACTTCGCCGTTGCAGATGGGGGCTGAGAATCTGTATGGCAGTATCTGGTTGGATGTGGGTAAGGGGGCGGTCGATAATGTGGATCCGGGAGTGGGGCGCCTGATCGGCCTGTTCAGCCTGAATGCGCTTGGTAAACGGCTGGCCCTCGACTTCTCCGATCTCTTCTCCAAGGGGATGGCGTTCGACACGATCCAGGGCAACTTTGTGCTGAATGATGGCGATGCCTACACCACGGATCTGGCATTACGCAGTACCGCCGCGATGGTCGATATACGGGGGCGCACAGGGCTGAGCAGCAGAACTTACGATCAACAAGTGGTGGTGACGCCGAATGTGAGCGCCACACTGCCGCTGGTCGGTGCGCTGGCGATAAACCCTACAGTGGGTGTGGCGCTGGCGGTGACCCAGCAACTGTTTGGTAAACACTTTGATCGAATCGCGATGCGCACTTATGAGGTGACCGGCAGTTGGGATGACCCCACCTTCAGTCAGCTCTCACTGGAGGTCGATGACGAGGAGCGGGATACACATATGCCGGAAATGCCCGGCGATTAGGCTTGGCAGCTAACGCTGCTTGTCCTGAGGGTTGGCTGGCCACAGCTGGCAGTTGGATGTTGCATAGTGCTATGCTGCTGGTTCTGGCAGGATTTTCGGTGGGCAAAACGGTTCGCTGCGATCCGATGAAATAACAAACGACCGGTCCGGATTGTTTGCTTGAATGGTCCGACATTGGCTGAGTTTACACAGATTAGATTGAATTATGAGTGGTAAGAAAAATCAAGTTGCTGCCATCCAGATGGCGTCAAGTCCCCATGTCAGTGCCAATCTTCTGGAGGCGGAACGGCTGATTGGTGAGGCAAGTGAAAATGGTGCGGGCCTGGTTGTGTTGCCTGAGAATTTTGCCTTCAAGGGAGAGCATGACCGGGATATGCTGACCCTCTGCGAAGAGGCTGAAGATGGTCCATTGCAGGGTTTTCTCAGCCAGATGGCAAAACGATACGGCGTCTGGTTGGTGGGAGGGACTATACCCTTACGCGCCAGTCAGGGTGGCAAAGTCCGGGCTGCCTGTCTGGTAATGGATGATCAGGGCCGTCGGGTCGCGCGCTACGATAAAATCCACCTGTTTGATGTCCATCTGGTTGAAACCGATGAGCGCTATGTGGAGTCCAGCACCATCGAGCCCGGTAACCAGCCGGTGGTCTTGGATACACCGTTTGGCAAGCTGGGTATCGCAGTCTGCTACGATCTGCGTTTTCCCGAGTTGTTTCGTAAACTGCTGGAACAGGGCGCGGAACTGTTTGCTGTACCCTCCTCATTTACTGCAATGACCGGAAAGGCGCACTGGGAAACCCTGGTAAGAGCGCGGGCGATCGAAAATCTTGCGTTTGTGATTGCCGCCGCACAAGGGGGGTACCACATCAGTGGTCGTGAGACCCATGGCCACAGTATGATTGTGGATCCCTGGGGAACAGTACTCAGCCAGGTACCAAGGGGTACCGGCTATGTGTGTGTCGAGCTTGATAGGGAATACCAGAAGACCATCAGGCGCACCTTTCCGACGATCGATCACCGACAGCTCTTTTAAGCATTGGATGACAGGCTCAATCGTCACCCCTGATAAAACCGCGGGTGGCTGGGGCTATTTTATTGCTCAGCTGCGATATCATTCGTTTCTGTAGAGCGACACCTCGCTCACTCCGCCTTGCGGGACGACATAGCGTCCCGGCGGGGCCGATTGTAATTTTGTTAACGGGCCCAAAAGCAGCCGACTGGCTGGAAACAACATGACAGATCTGATTCAAATTGCACAACAAAATATTCTCGCCCCGGTGGGGCTGGGCGAAAGCGACCTGGACAGAATGCTTGGTGAATTGACCGGCCAGGGAGTGGATGCCGCAGATCTCTATTTTCAATCCAGCCGACTTGAATCCTGGGTTTTGGAGGACGGCATCATCAAGGAGGGGGCGCACAATATCGAACAGGGTGCCGGTATCCGGGTGATCAGCGGTGAAAAGACCGGCTTTGCCTACTCGGACGAACTTCAACTACCCACTCTGCAGGAGGCGGCCCGAGCCGCGCGTGCGATAACCCGCAGTGGCAGCAGTCAGAGTGTACAGATCGCCGGGTCCCCGATTGCAAACCAGCTCTATGCGCCGCTGAATCCGTTACCCAGTCTGAATGAAGCGGAGAAGGTCGAGTTGCTGCAGGCTCTGGACCGGGAAGCGCGCAAACAGGACCCAAGAGTCAAGCAGGTGATCGTCAGTCTGGTTGCGGCACAGGATATCATTCTGGTGGCGGCCATTGATGGCACCCTCAGTGCCGATGTCAGGCCACTGGTGCGACTGAATGTGCATGTCATTGCCGAGCAGAACGGACGCCGGGAGCAAGGCAGCAGTGGCGGCGGCGCGCGACAGAGTCTTGACTATTTCATTCAGGAGTCGCGTGGTCGCGAATATGCCAGAGAGGCGGTGCGCCAGGCTTTGGTCAATCTCGATGCGGTAGATGCGCCCGCTGGGAGCATGCCGGTGGTACTCGGCCCAGGCTGGCCTGGCGTACTGCTGCATGAAGCGGTCGGTCATGGTCTGGAGGGGGATTTCAACCGCAAAGGCACGTCGGCCTTCAGTGGGCGTATCGGTGAGCAGGTGGCTTCCAGTTGCTGTACCGTTGTCGATGATGGCACGTTGCCTGGGCGTCGGGGTTCCCTGAATATCGATGATGAAGGTACGCCGAGTCAGAATACCGTGTTGATCGAAAACGGCATTCTGAAAGGCTATATGCAGGATAAACACAATGCACGACTGATGAGTACCGTCTCAACCGGCAATGGACGACGGGAGTCCTACGCCCACTTGCCGATGCCTCGCATGACCAATACCTACATGCTGGCGGGTGAGTACAACCCGGAAGAGATCATTGCTTCTGTGGAGCGCGGCTTGTATGCGGTTAATTTTGGTGGTGGTCAGGTGGATATCACCTCTGGAAAGTTTGTCTTCTCTGCCAGTGAGGCCTACCTGATCGAGAACGGCAAGGTGACACGCCCGGTGAAGGGAGCAACCCTGATCGGCAATGGTCCGGAAGCGATGAGTCGGATCAGTATGGTCGGGGATGACCTGAAGCTGGACAAGGGGGTCGGGGT
This sequence comes from Candidatus Thiodiazotropha taylori, assembly GCA_019100305.1. Classification (GTDB taxonomy): domain Bacteria; phylum Pseudomonadota; class Gammaproteobacteria; order Chromatiales; family Chromatiaceae; genus Thiodiazotropha. The sequence continues at coordinate 13,061 of JAHRHW010000004.1, forward strand.
ATGCGGCAAAGAGGGTCAGAGTGTACCTGTGGGTGTCGGTCAGCCGACTTTGAAGCTTGATGAGTTGACCGTCGGAGGAACCGAGCAGTGAGCGATATGAAATCCAGACAGCTTGATCTGCAGCAGTCGGTGGAAGAGCTGTTGCACGAGGCCAAGCGACAGGGTGCCAGTGCCGCTGAAGCCGCGGTCAGCAGCGATGCGGGTCTGTCGGTGACGGTTCGTCTCGGCGAGACTGAGACCATCGAGCACACCCGGGACAACGGTTTGGGAGTGACGGTCTATTTCGGTCATCGAAAAGGTTCTGCCAGTACGTCGGATCTGTCGCCTCAGGCGATCAAGGAGACGGTGGAGGCGGCCTGCAACTTTGCCCGCTATACCTCGGAAGATGATTGTGCCGGCTTGGCAGACCCGTCATTGATGGCTACCGAGTTGCCCGATCTCGATCTCTATCATCCCTGGAACCAGAGTGTGGAGGAGGCGATCGAACTGGCGATTCGCTGTGAGACAGCCGCTCGGGAGAGCGATGATCGGATTTTCAATTCGGAGGGTGCCACCCTGAACTCACACAATGGACTGCAGGTCTATGGCAACACCCATGGATTCATTGGTGGCTATCCCTCCTCGCGCCACAGCCTGAGTTGTGCGGTGCTGGGTAAGGAGGGGGAGAGTATGCAGAGGGATTACTGGTATACCCTGGCACGCAAGAGCGAGCAGTTGGATCGTGCTGAATCTGTAGGCGAGATGGCTGCCAAGAGAACCGTTGCCCGGCTCAATGGCCGTCGGATCAAGACCCAGCAGGCGCCGGTACTGTTCCAGGCGGATGTGGCAGTGGGCTTGCTGCGCAGTTTTGTCGGTGCGATTCGAGGCTCCTCCCTCTATCGCAAGGCCAGCTTTCTGCTGGACCAGTTGGGTAAGCCTGTGTTCCCCTCTTTCATCAACATCCATGAAGATCCGCTGCTGTCCGGGGGGTTGGCCAGTTGTGCCTATGACAGTGAAGGTGTGGCCACCAGTCGCAAGGATTTCATCCAAAACGGTGTGCTCTCCAGTTATGTATTGGACAGTTATGCCGCTCGAAAGCTTGCTATGCAGACCACCGGAAACGGGGGTGGTGTGAGGAACCTGCGCATCAACAGCGGTGATCAGGACAGACAGGGACTGCTGAAGAGCATGCAACGGGGGCTGCTGGTGACCGAACTGATGGGGCAGGGAGTCAACATGGTTACCGGTGACTACTCACGAGGTGCTACCGGTTTCTGGATTGAAAACGGTGAGATCCAGTTTCCAGTGGAGGAGATCACCATTGCAGGCAATATGAAAGAGATGTTTCTCGGTCTGCAGGAAGTGGGCAGCGACATCGAGACCCGCAGCAGCGTGCAGACCGGTTCCTGGCTGATCGACAACATGATGATTGCGGGTGAGTAGAATTTTTCAGTCCGCAAATGGTTATAGATATAGGGTGCAACAATTTACTGTCGCCAAGTAGATCTTTAATCCCAAAAAAAACAGGATGCAGTTTACGGCATCCTGTTTTTCTTTCGATTTCATGAGATGAGATCATCAATCGCTGCAAACATTCGCGTTCATTTCCAGACTGATTTCTGCTTAAACAAACTCAGCGATTTGCTTGATATCGACTGCGGGCCATACTGTCGGCAACCTTCACCGCATAGATCAGGCTGCCCAGGTCTGCCTGGTCGGTGCCGGCGAGAGGCAGCGCGGTGCCGTGATCGACCGAGGTTCTGACAATCGGCAGTCCAAGGGTGATGTTCACCGCCTGGCCGAAACCCAGATGTTTGAGAACCGGCAGACCCTGATCATGAAACATCGCCAGGATCGCATCAGCCTGCTGCAGATGGATCGGGGTAAACAGGGTATCGGCGGGCATTGGGCCGATCAGTTGCATACCCTGACTGTTGAGTTCAGCCAGTACCGGCTCGATGATCTCGATCTCTTCCCGGCCCAGATGGCCCTGCTCTCCGGCATGGGGATTGAGACCACAGACCATGATACGGGGCTGTTTGAGGCCGAAGCAGCTCTGCAGATCGTTATGCAGGATCGTGGCGACCTTGCGCAAGCGATCCTTGGTGATCGCGTCACTGACCTCCCGCAACGGGAGATGGGTGGTTGCCAGGGCCACGCGAAGTTCCGGAGTTGCCAACATCATTACCGGATGGGCATTGTTACAAAGGCCCGAGAGATATTCGGTATGACCGGTAAAGGATAGTCCGCCGTCGTTGATTACACCTTTGTGAACCGGACCGGTAACCATGCCGTTGAAGCGGCCTTCAAGGCACCCTTCGGTGGCCTGTTTCAGGGTTTCGATCACGTAGGTGGCATTCGCTGGATTGAGTTTGCCGCAGCTGACTTCGTTGTCTAAGGCCACTGGCAGATAGCGTAGATGGCCAGGTGGTAGCGGTGTGGCCGGTCGGTTGGCATCAAAGGGATGCATTTCCAACGGAATCCCCAGACGCTCAGCTCTCTGCTGCAAAAGCGTGGGATCCGCAACGAAAACGATTTCAGTTTCCGGGTAGGGCCGCTGGGCCAGCATGACACAGATATCAGGGCCGATCCCGGCTGGTTCTCCCGGAGTAAGTGCAAGACGTGTTATCAAGGGGGACTCAACTCTTCCAAAAGTACTTCAACATAAGCTTCGTCACGCAGGCGACGTAGCCATAACTCTATCGCTTCTTCCGATTTCTGTTTCTGAATTTCCTGCCGTGCCTTGTTCTTCAGCACCTCTTCGGTACTGTCGTGCTGTCGGCGCTCCAGAGGCTGTACGATATGCCAGCCGAACTGGGTTTTAAAGGGCTGGCTGATCTCATCGATCGCCATTGCATTCATCTGCTCCTCAAACTGGGGCACCAGATCTCCTGGACTGGTCCAGCCCAGGTCACCGCCCTTGATGGCTGAGGCCTTGTCGTCAGAGTGTGATCTGGCGAGGGTCTCAAAGCCATCCCCACCGATGATGCGGGCACGCAGGGTTTCCAGACGCTGGCGAGCTTCATCGTCAGAGACGATCTCATTGGTGTTGATCAGGATATGGCGGGCATGGGTCTGGTTGATGATCATCTTCCGGCCGCCTTTCACCTCGGCCAGCTTGACGATGTGGAAACCGGACGCATTGCGGATCAGGTTACTGATGCTTCCCGCATCCATCTCATCGACCACGCTGGTAAACAGACTGGGTATTCTCGATGTCTCGACCCAACCCAGATCACCTCCCTCCAAGGCCTGGCGACCATTCGAGTAGCGTATTGCCAGTTCACTGAAGTCACCACCCTCAAGCAGTTCCTGATGAATATCCGTTGCGCGTTTTTTTGCTGCCTGAACATCCTGGGGGGAGGCCCCTTCCGGTGTTGCGATCAGTATATGCAACAGCCGTACGGCGGTTCTCTGGCGGCTTGAGCCTATCTCCCGGGCAAGAAAATTCTTGATATCCTGTTCGGTGATGACGATCCGGTTGATCACCTCTTTCTGTTTCAGCCGGTTTATCAGTATGTCCTCCCGCAACTGTTCCCGGAACAGGGGGAAACTGATGCCGTCCATTTCCAGTGTCTCGCGAAGTTGCAGCAGGGTGATGTTGTTGGTTTCGGCAATATTGGCGATTGCCTTGGTGACCGTGGCGTCATCCACGCTCAATCCTAGACGGCTGGCTGCCTGAAGTTGCAGTCGTTTGGCGATCATGCGCTCCAGGATCTGCTCCTGAATGATATTCATTGGTGGCAGGTTCTTCCGCGTCTGCGACATCTGGGCCAGCATTTCCCGGGTTTTGTTGTCGAGTTCACTTTTCGCAATGACGTCGTCATTAACAATTGCCACGATGTAGTCGAGCTCTTTCACCGCCGCCAGTGACAGGGTGCTGGAGAGCAGCAGGCAGAGCAGCAGATAGAGTGAGATGAATGAGAATCGCTCAGACATGACTATCGCTCAGGTCGGTAACCATAGATGGACTCCTCCAGTTCCCGGTCAGCCTGCTGACCCAGTGAACCGAGACCCCGCAACTCAAGTTGCAGCATAAATCGCGACTCCTCTTCTTCATCTTTATCCTCATTGGCCACATAGCGCTGATAAAAGGTTCTGAGTTTCCAGCAGCAGCGGCCATCATACTCGAAACCCACTATTCTATTCATATTCCTGTCATAAAGGTATGAGTGCTTCCATTTTCCGAACACACTGAGTTGCTGGCCAAACGGCCAGAAGACAGAAACATCCAGATCCTCGATCGAATTCCGCTTGAAATTGTAATCGACATTGAACAGCTGACGGGCCGCCGTGCGGTAGCGCAGGGTGAAGCGTCCCTTGTCGATATTATCCTCTTCCAGGTGAGGGTTTCTGCGCAGACTCAGGCTGGTCTGCCAGGCTGAGCCGAAGCGGGCTGCCAATTCTGCCACAACCGCGGATGAGGGGTCTTCCTCTGTTGAACCGGTCAGCTGTACCTGCCGGTCTTCGGCATAGTAGATCTGACCGATACTGGCGCGTAATCGTTCCAGTCCGTTATCGGCCTGGAACCAGCGGGTGGTCAGGCCAAAGGCGAGTTGATTGGCATCACCGAACCGGTCACTGCCGGTAAAGCGGTTCTCTTTGAACAGATTGGAGAATTTCAGGTCCAGGTCGGCTGTGTCGAAATCCGGAATATCCGATTGATCGTCATGCTCGGCATACAGATAGAAGAGCCTCGGTTCCAGTGTCTGATAGGCATTGCGGCCGAACCAGGATGTCTCCCGTTCGAATACCAGCCCGCTGTCGAGACTGAAGGCCGGTACGAAATAGTCCGGATTGCTTTCCTCTTGCGGGTCGTCCAGATCCAGCTCATAAGCGGCGTAGTTGAGACTCAGGTTGGGGGTCAGATGACCCCAGCTGCGGCGCATTGGCAGGCTGATGCTGGGGCGTAGAATCAATCGTTCACCGTTGCTCAGAGTGTCGTGCTTGAAGTGGGTGTATTCACCACGAAAACCAAGGCTTAAGCCAAAAGGGCTGTCATAGCTACGGTAACTGGTATGCAGTTGTGGCAGTCGGCGATAGGGGCGGTTGCTCTGACTCAGGGTCTCATCGATGGTCTGAAAACTCTGTACTCTGCCGAGCAACTGCCAATTACCCAGGCGGTAGCGGATTTCGCCTACCCTTTCCAGGTTACGGGTGCTGGTGATTGCCAGGCCGGTGCCGAAGTCATCCAGATAGTTGCTGTCACTCACCGCATCGGTTTCGATGCGGGTTGTCATGCCCTTGATCGGGCGACTCACATGATAGAAGCGTAAGGCGCGTCGTTCTTCTCCGTGGTCCGGACTCTCAAGCTGGTCGTTGGCTAGCAATTCACCACTGATCTCTGCCCGTTGCCGGCTACCCAGATAGCGAAACTCGGCGCCCATCATGACTCCCCGTTTACTCATCCAGCGAGGGGTCAGGGTGGCATCGTAGTTGGGCGCCAGATTGAAATAGTATGGGGTGGAGAGCTCTGTACCCCGTCGGTTGGAAGAGCCTGCCGATGGGATTAGAAAGCCGGTTTTTCTACGATCATCCACAGGAAAGGTGAAATAGGGCATGTAGAGTATCGGTACACTGCCGAGTCTTAGCCTGGCATGTGTGGCGCTGCCCCAACCTTCCTGCATATCGATCTCCAGATCTGCTGCGGCGAGACTCCAGTCGTTTTTACCGGGGGGGCAGGTAGTGTAAGTAACTCCCTGATAGGTCGATTGCTGCTTGTTGAGCAGTTCGACTCTACTTGCTGCACCCCGGGCATTGGTGGTAGTCAGTCGGAACTCGACCTGATCAAGCCAACCACGCTGATTGTCCAACTCAAGAAAACCCTGGTCGGCACTGAAGCGAACGCCTGGCTGCTGGACGAACAGGTTGCCGAACAGCTCTGCAGCACGACGTGCCTCGAAATAGGTCAATCGGTCAGCTTCCGCATAGCCATCGAGCCGCCATAGTCTTACCGCGCCACTCAATTCTGTCTGCGCTGAATTCTGATCGTGGCTGATCTGGTCGGCGGTCAGTTGTATTGGCTGTTGTGGGACGGGTCTTTGCGGTACCGCATCGCTATGTTGCGGCAGGTCGACTGAGCAGTCATGCCAGCTTATCCCTTGATCCAGTCTGGAGGGATCAGCGGCGCTGACAACGAAAGGCCAGAGTAGTGACAGGCTCAACCAGCAGGCCATTCTAAAAGCTTCGCCTGGCCCTCTGTCTGTTTTGCATTTGTATCTGCCGGTGGACATTATTGAGGAGGTGTCTGCCGAGTGCAGCTGCTGCCTGGGGAACCTTTGTTGGTGCGGTGTTTCATACTGTTTGACGATTATGGCGTGGCCTGTTGCACTATGCTCTCGATTTGCACTGTGGGGTAAATAGGGCAAACCGTTACGACTCGCAAGTGGTATTACACCTGAGCCTGTGGATTCAGGTTAAAGCCTGCCGTTGACTGCAAATCTGATTTTTGTGACAACCGCGCCGGTCGACAGGTTCGCGATTGATAAATCATCACGCAGGCCGGGATAAATTCGCATAGAATCTGCCGGACATCAAATTCTTCGCACCATGAGGATTGAGCTTGACCACTGTTATCCGCCGTTTTCTGCTGAGCTTGGCGATTCTGATTGGCACCGTATTGATCGTACTGCTACTGATCGCTACCCGGCCGGAGGCCAATATGGAGATCAAAGAGCCTGTGGTTACCCGGGTGGAAGTGACTCGTGTAGTACAGCGTGATGTGCTGCCGGAAGTGACCTATACCGGGCTGCTGCGCCCCCGTCAGACCGCTTCATTGAGATTTGAGGTCTCCGGCGAATTGCTACAGCGTCATGTGGAGCCTGGGCAGAGGGTCGCGGCGGAGAGTCTGTTACTGCAGCTGGAGGATGCGGACTATCAGGATGCCTTGACTGAAGCCGCCTCACAGCTGAGTGAGACCCAGGCCACCCTGCAGCGCGATCAGAAGCTACTCGATCTGGCCAGGGAGAACCGACGTCTGGCTGAGCGGGAGTATGAGCGACTGGAGAAACTTGGTAAGGGTTCCCTGGCCTCAGTTTCAACCCTTGAGAGCTCGCGTCAGCAGCTGATCAATCTGCAGGCAGAAGAGGCTCGGTTGGCATTCAGCCTGCAAAGTAACAGAGCGCGCATTGAACGACAGCGTGCAGCGCACAGCCGTGCACAGCGGAATCTTGATCGTACCCGTCTGCTGGCCCCCTTCAGTGGCCGGGTAAACCGGGTGATGGCCGAGGCCGGTGACTATGTGAGTGCCAATACCCTGGTGTTGGAACTGATCGATAGTCGAAATCTGGAGCTTCGGGTGGCGGTCAATGGTGACGTGGTGGCGGCACTGGAATTGGGACAGCAACTGGCAGTGGAGGTAGATGAGCAGCAGGTAAGCGGAAAGCTGATCGCCCTGCAATATGATCCGGACAGTCAGACCCATACCCATCCATTACGCATCCAGGTTGAGAACCGGGGCCTGATTCCGGGGCAGCTTGGGCAGGTCAAACTGCCATTGAGAGAGAGAAAGGCAGCCTTGGTCGTACCCGCTTCAGCACTGCTGCGTGAAGAGGGTAAGCACTATGTGTTTCTGATCAGGGACAATCATCTGGTGCGCCAGGAGATTATCCCCGGATTGCGCTATGGAGACCTGCAGATCGTGCAGCATGGGCTGCAGCCGAATCAGCAACTGGTAGCGCGGGACGTGGACGTTTTGAGTGAGGGTAATGAGGTACAGATAGAGGATCTCAGACCGGATGATTGATTTCTCCATTCGCAATCCGTTGATCGTCAATCTGTTGCTGGTCATCATCCTGATGGCCGGGCTGGTCTCCTGGTACGCCATGCCACAGGAGATGTTTCCTGTGGTGGAGCAGGACAAGGTGAGTATCAAGACCCTCTTCGAGGGGGCATCACCCGAAGAGGTGGAGCGACAGATTACCCTGCCGATCGAACAGGAGCTGGATGGCTTGGCCGATATCGATGTGATCAGCTCCACCAGCAATGAGAGTTTCTCCAACATTCTGATCGAATTGAAAAGCGGTTCGGATGTGGACAACTTCATGCGCAAAGTGCGTACCGCACTCGACCAGGTTGATGATCTACCTTCCGAGGCGGAAGAGCCGGAGCTGGCCAGGCTTGAAACCCGCTTTCCGGTCATCTCTGTCAGTCTCTACGGTGAGATATCCCGGGGTGAACTCTATCAGTTGGCCGAGCAGATCAAGGATGAGTTGATACAGATACCCGGCACCGCTTCGGTCGGGGTGGCCGGTGACCGGGAGTGGGAGATCTGGGTAGTGGTCGATCCTCAGGTGCTGGCTGCCCGGAGTGTCTCCCTGAATCTGATCTCCAAGGCGCTGCGCAACAATCTGCGGGACCTTCCTGGCGGTACTCTGAAGTCCAGTGGTGGGGATATCCGCTTGCGTGGTATGGGAGTACCTCCCGATCCGCAACAGATGGCCGCCATTGTTCTACGTCACAACGAAATGGGTGGGCAGCTGCGATTGGGCGATCTTGCTCAGGTTCAGCTGCGTCATGAGGAGGCGCAGACCCTGGGGCGCTTCAATGGCAAAGCCTCTGTCAATCTGACACTCAACAAAACCAGTCAGGCGAGCACCATCGAAGTGGCCAGGCTGGTCAGGGCCTATGTGGCCGAGCGCCAGCAGTCTCTGCCAGTGGGTGTGAAGCTGGGGTTGTTCAGTGATCTCTCTGTCTACGTCAAGAACCGTCTTGAGACGGTGAAGTCATCCGGTATCGTTGGTTTGGCTCTGGTCTTGCTGGCACTCTATCTGATGCTCAACTTTCGTGTGGCGTTCATCACCGCACTGGGTATTCCGGTCTCATTCCTGGTGGCTGTCATCGCTCTCTACATGCTGGGATACAGCATCAACATGGTCTCCCTGTTTGCCTTTCTGATTGCGCTGGGATTGATCGTGGATGATGCGATCATCGTCAGCGAGAATGTCTATCGTCATCTGGAGTCGGGCGAATCGCCCACCTATGCGGCAACCCAGGGAACCCGTGAGGTCTACTGGCCAGTGGTTGCCTCCACCTCAACCACCATTGCCGCATTCATGCCGATGTTCGCGATTGGTGGAACCATGGGAGCCTTCATTTCAGTGATCCCGGTGGTGGTCACTTCTTCGCTGATGGGATCACTGCTGGAGGCGTTCGGCGTTCTGCCTTCCCATGCGAAAGAGTTTTTACGCAGAACAAAAAACCGTAAAAAGGGCCGCATCGATTGGTCGGCACTGAACCGGCGTTATACCCGGTTGCTGCGCAAGTGTCTCGACTACCGCTACCCGGTTGCCATGTTGAGTGTGGGTGTGTTGGCGATCGCCGTTACTTTCGCCGCCACCAGGGTGCCGTTTCTGCTGTTCGGTCATGTGGATGTGGGTCAGTTCTTCATCAATATCGAGGCGCCGAGCACATACAGTATCGATGAGGCGTCACGTCTGGCTGACAAGCTGGAAGAGACGTTGATGCAGACCATTGGAGACGATGAACTGGAGACCCTGCTGACCAATGTGGGGGTGATGTTCATTGACTTTCATCGGATGCGCATGGGGAGTCGCTACATTCAGCTGATCGTGGATCTGAAAAAGCAGAAGCCGCAGGGTTTCATCGAGCGTTGGATCTCTCCGGTAGTCAGTCTGAATTTCACTAGGGAAGGGAGCCGGGAACGCAGTTCTGCCGAAGTGATTGATGCGGTGCGTCAGGCGCTGCAACAGGTCCCAGGCATACAGCGGATGTCGATACTGCGTGCCCAGGGTGGGCCGGCGGGTGCGGATCTGGAGGTTGGCGTTCTGGGTGAATCTGTTGCCCAGATCAGTCGCAGTGCAGAATCGATTCGCAGTTTTGTTCAGCGTTTACCGGGCATTTCGGATGCCCGCCAGGATATGGATCCGGGCAAGCTTGAGTATCGCTATGAACTGAATGAGCGGGGGCGCCGGTTGGGGCTGACACAATCCCAATTGGCGGATGCGGTGCGAACCGGTTTTCTCGGGCTCAAGCTCTCCTATGTGAGCTGGCAGGATAAGCGCATTCCGGTACGTCTGATCTATGATGATGAGTTGCGTCATGATGCTGGTGCCTTGTCGCGTCTGCCGATTACCCTGGACGATGGGCGCACGGTCTATCTTGGCGATGTGGCTGATATTCAGGAAGCCAGAGGCTTCAATACAATCAATCGACGCAATTTGAGTCGATTGGCGACAGTGACCGCTGAAGTGGATGCAAAGATCACCACGCCGAATCAGGTGATCGAGCAGATCAAGAGTGAGTTCACCACTCTACCTGAAGGGCAGCGCATCATCTTTCTTGGCGAGAAGAAAAAAGCCCAGGAGTCGATGGCGGGGATGAAGCGGGCCGGGATTATTGCCCTGGCGGTGATCTTTTTTATCCTGGCTGCATTGTTCAAGTCACTGCTTGATCCATTGGTCGTGATGTTCGCCATACCCTTCGGTGCAATCGGTGTTATCTTCGGGCACTGGTTGTTCGACTTCAATCTGCAGTTTTTATCCTTGATCGGCTTTCTCGCGTTGACCGGTATTGTCGTAAATGATTCGTTGATTCTGATCGATTTTGCTAAGCGCCTCAGGCGTGAAGGCTGGGAGAGAAAAGAGGCGATGGTGGAGGCGGGGAGAGTCCGCATCAGGCCCATACTGCTAACCACCGCAACCACCTTCCTGGGTATCTCTCCACTGATCTTTTTTGCCACCGGTCAGACCGCGTTTCTCTCGCCGATGGCGGTCAGTCTGGGATTCGGTCTGGTTTTTGCGACCGTGCTGATCCTGCTGGCCCTTCCCTGTTTCTATCTGATCGCAGACGATCTGCGCAACCGGGTTTCAAAACGGCAGCAGAGCGAGACAAGCCAGGACATTGTTGTAGAGAATCCTTAACCCATAAGATTCTTCGCACGCTACGAGATCTTCGAGGTCTACTGGAACGGCCGAATCAACCGGGGTGAATTGCTGCTCCTGTGGTTGGTTTCTCAAGTCAGAGTTTATAAGTTCAAGGATAACGTGATTTATCTACCACGAAGAGACGAGAAAAAAACACTTCGTGCTCTTCGTGTCCTTCGTGGTGCAAATTTCCGGCGGACTGAACCCGGTATTTAATAGGTGGCTCCTGTATTTGGCCTCTCAGCCAGATGATCAGAATTCGAGGAAAATGTGATCTAATCACTAAGGACAACAAGGATGGAATTTGATGAACTCTCGAATCAAGTGATTGGTTGCGCACTTGAGGTCCATCGCGAACTGGGGCCAGGGCTCTTGGAGTCAACCTATGAGCAATGTTTTGCGCATGAGCTGAGACTCAACAGCATACGGTTTAAGTTGCAGCACCCACAACCAGTCAATTACAAAGGTGTGAGATTGGATTGTGGCTACCGGGCCGATATTCTGATAGAGGATGAACTGATCGTTGAACTCAAGAGTGTCGATGCAATCAAGGGTATCCACGAAGCGCAATTGCTAACTTACATGAAGTTAACAGGCCCTAGAACGGGGTTGCTCATGAATTTCAATGTCAAAAAGCTAAAGGATGGGATTAAGCGATTTGTTCTATGAATCTTCATGCGTTTCGTTCCCTTCGTGGTTAAACGGAACGGTGATGGGAGTCAGGCCTTGAGCTGGAGCTGTGTGTCGGCGTAGCCTGAATCAACGGCTCCTGGCCTATCCGGTGCTCAGTTACAGTTTGCGATTGTTCTGAGACTGAAATCTATCTTGGTTTTGCAGCAACAGGTGACGAGCCGTTGCCGATTCTGTACATTCCTGCAAATCTTATTTGTCAGGCAACAGCATTTGGAGCCTTCATGCCACAACGTATCGCACAGCTTAAAGACTGGCTGAACACACTTCCGGAAATGGGCGACTACTCTTTTGCAGCGGCTTCCGGTGATGCCAGCTTTCGGCGCTATTTTCGTATCGGTGTGAAGAATGGCAGTTATATCGCAATGGATGCGCCAACCGACAAGGAGGATACAAAGCCTTTCATTCGGGTGGCGAATGAATTTGAACGTATCGGATTGAATGTGCCTCATATTCATGCCATGAATCTGGAGCAGGGATTTCTATTACTTGAGGATCTGGGAGATGTGCTCTATCTGGATCGTTTGAATTCCCGGACCGTGGATCGTCTCTACGCTGATGCATTGAGTGCGCTGGTGACCCTGCAGGCCCGCGGGCCGCGGCAAGGGCTGCCCCAATATGACCGGAATCTGCTGATCCGTGAGATGGAGCTGTTTCGTGACTGGCTGTTGGAAGCTCATCTGAAACTGCAGTTGAGCCAGGAAGAACGGCAACTGCTGGATGAGCTGTTTCAGTCATTAGCAGAAAACGCACTGCAACAGCCCCAGGTCTGTGTGCACCGGGATTATCACTCGCGCAATCTGATGGTCGTTGATTCCCACAATCCCGGTGTTATCGATTTCCAGGATGCGGTGATCGGCCCGGTCACCTATGATTTGGTCTCGCTGCTGAAGGATTGTTATATCGCATGGCCGGCCGAACAGGTGGAGGCCTGGGCAATGGGCTACTATGAGTCAGCCTGCCAATCCGGGGTGCTTGTGGAGCAGGATGAGTCGAGCTTTCTGCGCTGGTTTGATCTGATGGGGGTACAGCGGCATCTGAAGGCCAGTGGAATCTTCGCCAGGTTGAACAAGCGTGATGGCAAGCCTGGCTATCTGCAGGATATCCCACGAACGCTGGGCTATATCCTCGGGGTGGCGGATCGTTACCAGTCAACTCAAGATCTGGGTGAGTTTCTGCGTCATCGGGTCATGCCCGGCTTTTGAATACCGGGAAACTTGCCCTGAAACCGGCTGGAGTTTTTCCAGGGCCGTGGTTTTTTATTGATCCTGAATTGAAAACGCTGAATTTGAACCGGTTGCTTGCCCGGATTAGTTGTATTTATAAGGTTGTGTCTGTTTTTTGCGTCGACAACCATCTCTCTTAAAGTAATCTTAAGATTTTTTGCTCTAGATACCCTTGCTTAATCAAGTAATTCATAGGGATTATTCATAAATTAATTTCTCAAATTAATATATCTTATTGTAATTACGGGTATTTTTGTGGGTAGTGACATTTCTAATGTTGTGATGTTTATGTAGTTAAAATTAGCGCAACAATAACTGAGTGAATAGCTTGGTTTTAAACAAATCAAAATTCACAAAATTGTCTAAATTAGTTAGTTAACTGACTGATATATATTTATTTAATGACCGCTTTATTTTGCCTGTATCAATTTTACAACAGCGACTGTTTATGTGTCTTTTTTGCAAAAAAAGGCTTGCAATTTAGAATTTCGTTGTCTAATATCTGCATCGTAGTCAATTTTTCTACCCATCAATTCTTCGGAGTTAACTCAAATGAAAAAAGTACTTTCTTTGGCAATCGCTGCTGCTCTGGTAGCACCTGCTGCAGCCATGGCTGATGCCACTATCTACGGTAAAGTCCGTCAGTCTCTCGACATCGTAGATTTCTCTGATGCAGGCGGCGACGACGAAATTCAGATCAACAACCGTACCTCCCGTCTCGGCGTTAAGGGTTCTGAAGATCTGGGCAACGGTCTGAAAGGCGTTTACAAGATTGAATATGGTGTGAACATCTCCAGCAAAGGTAGTCACGAGTTCAGCGGTAGCGGCGCACTGGGCGCTCGTAACGCTTTCGTCGGCCTGGCTGGCGGTTTCGGTACTTTCGTAGTTGGTCGTCACGACACCCCTCTGAAAATCTCCACCGGTTCTCTGGACTACTTCGGTGACACCGCTGTTGATAACAACCTGGGCTACACCGAAGATCTGCTCGATCTGCGTGCTGACGGTACCCTGGCTTACATCTCACCTGCAATGGGCGGCCTGACCGCTGCTGTCGCACTGGTTCCTGGTGAGAACACCACTTCAGTTGAAGGCGAAGAAGCTGACGGCCTGACCGACGCTTACTCTCTGGCTCTGATGTACTCTAACTTCGGTATCTTCGCTTCTGTTGCACTGGAAGTTGCTACTCCTGAGACCACTGTTCATCCTGTAGTTGGCGGCGACGGCGACGATCACGAGAACGTACGTCTTGGTCTTGGTTACAAGCACGACATGTTCAAAGTCGGTCTGATCTACGACACCATCGAAAACGGTGTTGACGATTCCACCAGTATCATGCTGAACGGTTCTGTCAAAGCCGGTCCTGGTAACTTCAAAGCTAAATTCTTCAAAGTTGATTCTGATGACTCTACCGGTAGCCTGTTCCGTACCGACAGCCACGATGGTTTCGGTTTCGGTTACGACTACAACCTGAGCAAGCGTACCCAGGTTGCTGCTTACTACGTTACCTCTGAGATGGATGACAGCGGCGACGAATCAAGCGTTGTCAGCTTCCAGATCAACCACAACTTCTAATAGTTGTTAGAACTGGTTGTATCGAAAAGCGGGGCTCATTGAGCCCCGCTTTTTTTTTGCCTCTTAAGTCAGAAACTCGATTTGATAGGTGAAGGATCAAGGTGGGTTGCCGATCCGGCGCGATCCTTTCCTGGGCTGAGTGAGTGATTTCACACTCCGGCTAACAAACCGATCCCGCAGATCACAGCCTGCCGTTCAACTCGTTAGAGAAATACCCGTGAGACACCTCTAATCGGTTGATTTGACTGAATCGGCAGGCAGGGCTAATCGGTGGCTTACTTCGGCTGCACGGTTTTGGCGCCTTCCTCAGTTCCCAGAATCAACACATCCGCACCGCGTAAGGCAAATATACCTGTTGTCACAACGCCGGCAATGGCATTGATCTGTTGTTCCATCTCTCTGGGCTTCATGATTTCCAGGTTGTGAACATCCAGGATCACATTGCCGTTGTCTGTGATGAATCCTTCGCGCCAAACCGGTGTGCCGCCCAGTTTTACCAATTGTCGAGCAACATGGCTTCTGGCCATGGGAATCACCTCCACCGGCAGTGGGAAGGCACCCAATATATCAACCAGCTTGCTCTGGTCCGCGATACAGACAAATTTCTTGCTCGCGCCGGCAATGATCTTTTCCCTGGTCAAGGCGCCGCCACCCCCTTTGATGAGATTGAGATAGTGATCAGATTCATCCGCACCGTCGATGTAGACTTCCAGATCACCGGTCGAGTTGAGATCCAACACGGGTATGCCGTACTGTTTCAGGCGTTCGGTCGAGGCTTCTGAGCTGGAGACTGTGCCTTCGATTTTACCTTTGACAGTAGCCAGGCAGTCGATAAAGTGGTTTACTGTGGAGCCGGTTCCGACGCCAATGATTCCGCCTGTTACATACTCCAAGGCAGCTTCTGCGGCCTGTTGTTTTAGTTCATCTGCATTCATTTGAGCCTCCGTCTTCGATATTTCTGTACACTGAGTTGTCTCTGGTTGTATTGCTATCTGTTGTGCATTTATCCCTTACATGTCTAAGGTAAGGGCCGAGAAAGCATCCAAAAAGAGATAAAGTCAGCCTGACAGTTTGGTTTTTTGTTCGGTTTTTACCAGCAGTGGGTAATAATACCCACGGAAGTAGAGAAAGTCAGTTGTTGTTATCGGATTGTTATTTGGGA
Source organism: Candidatus Thiodiazotropha taylori (assembly GCA_019100305.1). Lineage (GTDB taxonomy): Bacteria > Pseudomonadota > Gammaproteobacteria > Chromatiales > Chromatiaceae > Thiodiazotropha. Next base: position 28,573 of record JAHRHW010000004.1, read on the forward strand.
TCAGTCAATGCCCTTGCCATATATAGAAAAGATTCTCCGTGCGCGTGTTTATGACGTTGCTCGCGAGACCCCGTTGAACCACATCGGCTTGTTGTCGGCCCGTTTGGATAATCAGGTCTATCTGAAACGAGAGGATATGCAACCGGTATTCTCCTTCAAACTTCGCGGCGCCTATAACAAGATGATCAATCTCAGCGAAGAGAAACGTAGCCGGGGGGTAATTGCCGCGTCTGCGGGGAATCATGCGCAGGGCGTGGCGCTGGCAGCTCAACGCTTGAAAATCCAGGCATTGATTGTGATGCCGAAGACAACACCGTTAATTAAGGTGAAATCTGTAAGGAACTTTGGGGCAAAGATTGTTCTGGCCGGAGACTCCTATGATGAGGCCTTTGCCCGATCCCAGGAGTTGGCCAAAGAGCAGGATCTGACCTTCATTCATCCGTTTGATGATCCTGAGGTGATTGCCGGTCAGGGTACCATTGGAATGGAGATCTTGAGGCAGCATCCGACACCGCCGGAAGCCGTCTTCATTCCTGTCGGTGGCGGTGGATTGATCGCCGGTATCGGCGCCTATATCAAATATGTCTATCCACAAGTGAAGATCATCGGTGTAGAGCCGGAGGATGCTCCATCGCTCTATACGGCATTGAAGGCCAAGCGTCGGGTCAAGCTCAAACAGGTGGGAATCTTTGCCGATGGCGTTGCTGTTAGGCAGGTTGGCAAAGAGACCTATCGACTGGCGCGCAAGGTTGTGGATGAGGTTGTACTGGTCAATACCGATGAGATATGCGCCGCTATCAAAGATATATATGACGATACACGAACGACTGCGGAGCCTGCCGGTGCACTCTCTGTTGCCGGCTTGAAGCGCTATGTAAAACGGGAGGGTTGCCAGGGTAAGGATCTGATTGCGATCAACAGTGGTGCAAATATCAATTTTGATCGTTTACGGCATGTTGCGGAGCGAGCTGAATTTGGTGAGCGCAGGGAGGCCTTGTTTGCGGTGCAGATCCCTGAGCAGCCCGGAAGTTTTCTGCGTTTTTGTCAGTTGATCGGTAAGCGCAGCATAACGGAGTTTAACTATCGTTATTGCAATGCGGTTAAAGCTCAGATCTTTGTCGGTATCGAACTGAGTGGTGGCGACAAGGAGCGGGAATCCCTGTTTCAGCGTTTTCAGGATAAAGGTTATTCGGTTATTGATATGACCGACAACGAGACCGCAAAGCTGCATATTCGATATATGGTAGGTGGGCATGCGCAGGGTATAGAAGATGAGAGTCTGATTCGTTTTGAGTTTCCGGAGAGACCCGGAGCGCTACTCTACTTTCTAAGTCATCTGGGTAAGGAGTGGAATATCAGTCTGTTCCACTACCGCAACCATGGTGCAGCCTATGGGAGGGTACTGATGGGGATCCAGGTTCCTTCCGGTGAAAAAGGGGATTTTTTTCGTAAATTGAAGAGGTTGGAGTATGTCTACTGGGACGAGACAGACAATCCTGCCTACAGATTGTTTGCAGGTGTCAGTACAGGCTGACTCGCTAACGGAGCGTAAACAACAAACCCCGCTATGCGGGGTTTGTTGTTACTGAGTCAGTCTAAGAAGCAGCCTTTTTCTTTCTAGGGGTTACTTTCCTAGGGCGGGCTGGCCTCTTTTTAGCAGCCGCCTTCTTTTTGGCTACCTTTTTCTTAGCG
>JAHRHW010000410.1 GCA_019100305.1 Candidatus Thiodiazotropha taylori
CGGTCCGGGTTGCCTGACTGACCAGGTGGTCGATCGCCAGATAGGCGGTCTGGCGCTTATCGCCAAGTCCGGAAAAACCGGCTGTTACCAGCTCAGGCATCCGCGAACCGACTTCATCCTGGTCCGGCTCGACCAGTCTGATCACCCCGGCAGGATAGCCCATCGCGGTCAGTATCTCTTCAGCGGTGGTCAGTTGCTGTTGCAGGGCGTCACTCACGCCGGTTGACATCTCCTGCCGATCCATTAGCCAGACCGCCCTGGCGCCATAGGCCAGAGCCGAGAGCCAGACCTCCAGCCCCACACTGGCCAGCTCTTCCACCTGCATCACCAGATGATTGCCCATTGCCGGCTCAGGAATGGGTTGGTCACCCTCCGCAGTAATCAACAGCAATGGATCCACGCCTCCAGCATCACGGTAAACAGTGAGCAGTTTACGCAACCGCTCCAGGGTGTCCTTTACGCTGGGATAGACATAGCGTATTGCACCGCTTGGGCAGACTGTGGCGCAGGCTCCCCCACCCTGACAGAGATAGGCATTCACCTCGATGGTCTCAGCCAGGCTGCTGATGGCTTCTGCTGGACAGACATCAAGACAGCGGCTACAGGCGGTTTTTCCCGATCGCCCATGGGCACAGATCTGTGGGTCGTAATCAAAATAGCGGGGCTTTTCGAACTGCCCTTTCATCTCCCCCAACGTGGCAATCACCTGATCCAGTTCAGTATCATCCCCTGAGCAGTGGAAATAGCCGGGAGGTGTCATCGCACGATCCAACAGAGGCTCTGTTGACAGATCGAGAATCAGATCCACGGCCAGAAGCTCATAATTGGCCTGCCCGGCCTCACCGAGATGGATCTTGAAATCCCCCAGAAAACCATCAATCCCAATCGCCCTCCCACCCAGCGGGACCAATGGAACACCCGGCTCTTCAGCGCCGGCTGTGAGAATCACCATCGGGTGCAACCGATCACCAAGCCCCGCTGCAACCTCCATCGCCCGCTGATCACCGATCACAGCCAAGCGCCCTCGGCTCTGGTAGTTGACCAGTCCTGTGGCCTCAACTCTCACTCGCCCCATCGCGGCCTCGGCCGCTCGTCGGGCCTGTTGATTGATCTGTTGTATGGTATTGTCGTTAGTCTCGTTCATGAGGGGATCTCTCGATTGTCATCATCATTGGACAGTTGTTGCTCAGTAACCGGATGCGGATCCTCTTTTGAGGTTTGATCATTGCTTTGCAAAGCTGTCGCTTCGGACTCAACCGGCGCTGCTTCTGCCTGTTCCTGCTGCTCTGCTTCTCTTTGCTTTTGCATCTCTAGCTGATGCTTCAGGTCGGCCGTGATCACATCCCCCAGGGCTTCGAACGTGGTAAAGTCCTCCGCATAGTCATCCAGGCCGTCACAGAGATTGAAATCACTGCCGTGGAAGAGTTTGCGCAAGGCCATCTTACGCAGCGGCTCTGAGACTTTGGGAGAGAGAAAACCACTGTAGTCGGAGGAGTCGTCGAGCGACTCCAGAGGTGGCATATCCTCATCACAGGGCTGGTCCAGTATTTGTTCCGCTTCGGCCTGTTCAACCAGAGGTTGCTGAGAGGCCAGTTTTCGATCCGACCAGCGTCTGATAAAACTCTCATCACGGCTCTCTCGCCGTTCATCCAGAGGCTTTTCTTCATTAGGCTCCATGAGAGCCCCTCTCGGATTCACGCCAATCCGCCCGTTTGCGTTTGCTGCGCTTGGTCGGCACATAGTGGGCAAGTACAAAGGCCTCAGCCCACTGATAGATCTCAGCCGGAACAGGAACGGCGTAGATTTCCTCATCACCCTCCAGATAGGCATGAGCCTCATCAAAACTGAAACTCACCATGAAGGGGGACGGTGTGCCGTCATCCGACCTATCAGCAACCACATAACAGCAGGGATTTGCAGAGAGCAGATTGTGGTAATAGCTCTCGCACTCATCCTCATGCAGCCTGAGCTTGAAACCAGCATGCAGGTAACGACTGGTCTCCTGCTGCTCATAAATCATCTCCGCCTGTTTCGGATTGACCGTTTTACCGGTTGCCAGCATACCTACCGCTTCCCATTGGTAGGGCTGCCACCGATTGGTGCTGGGTGACTTTTGCATAATCACCGATACCGAAAACTCCCGGGGCAGGTCGTCACCGATTCGCTTCTGTGATGAAAACATGCTCGATACCTCCTGATAGGAACCTTTCGGAGTGAATCGCAAGTTATGTACCAGAAAGCCGACGGGGAAAATCGGCAGAGAATTCATGGCGCCGGAAAATAATCCACAAAACGGAGCTGTGGCAAAACAGGGCAAAATGTCCCGTTCTTATTCACAGAGTGAGACATTTAATACCACCATCCTGCTGTAAGCCTGCGCAGCATGGGCCGCAAACGGGAGTATAGGGACCCGGTATGACTTTTGCCTTATAGAGTAGAAACGCTTATTGGAGAGACCCTAATCAATGCCCGAAACAAACAATAAACCGGCAGCTGAAACCCATCGCCTGATTGACCGTTTCAATCGCCAGGTCACCTATCTGCGTATCTCGGTCACCGACCGTTGCGATCTGCGCTGTGTCTACTGTATGTCCAAAGATATGAAGTTTGTCCCCAGAACCCAGCTGCTGACCCTGGAAGAGCTCTACCGGGTGGCCAACAGTTTTGTCGAGATGGGGGTCAACAAGATCCGCATTACCGGTGGCGAGCCCTTGACCCGACGGGGCATCATGCAGCTGTTTCAGGCACTCGGCAGGCTACCCGGCCTGAATGACCTGACCCTGACCACCAACGGTACCCAGCTGACACGCTATGCCAAGGCCCTGAAGACTGCCGGCGTTACCCGCATCAACATCAGCCTGGATACCTTGCAGGCGGATCGTTTCCACGCAATGACCCGGGTTGGCGATATTCAACGCACCCTGAACGGTATCGATGCCGCCCTGGAGGCTGGTTTCAATCGGCTGAAGATCAATACGGTGATTCTCAAGGATCGCAACCACGATGAAGTAATCGATCTGGTCCGTTTCGCTGAAACCCGCGGCATGGACATCAGCTTCATCGAAGAGATGCCCCTTGGGGTGATCAACGATCATGATCGGCAACAGGTCTTCTACTCAAGCGACCAGGTTCTGCAGGATATCCAGCAACATTACGAAACGATTCCAACCACCGAAACCACCGGTGGCCCGGCCCGCTACTATCGCCTCAACGGTTCGCAAAGCCGGGTGGGATTCATCTCGCCCCACAGCCACAACTTCTGTGAACACTGCAACCGGGTGCGCTTAACGGCAGAAGGCCGACTGCTGCTCTGTCTGGGCCAGGAGCACTCCATGGATCTGCGCCGTGTGGTACGCGCCAATCCGCTTGATGATGCCCCCTTGCGTCAAGCCATCATCGATGCCATGGAGATCAAACCCAAAGGACATGAGTTTGACCTCAGCAGCCAACCGGTGC
>JAHRHW010000411.1 GCA_019100305.1 Candidatus Thiodiazotropha taylori
ACCGTCACTTCGTGAGCAAACTTCAGACTTTGTTTGATGAGGCTTGGGAGTATGGTGTCCCGGATCGCGAATTGGCGCGATTGCATCTATAGATTATGATTTTTGAATTAGCAATAACCCTCCTTTCATTTTTATCCTCATACAAAAACACTATTCAAGGCAATCCTATTGACAGCCAGGCTGACAATACGAATAAAACTGAATTAGCCTCAATTATTGAGACACTAACAACTGAAGAGCAATTTTGACTCAAAGTACTCCACTAAGTCAGAAGATAATTCAGCCTTCGCTAGGCTAAACATCATGATCCTGAAAAATATAAATGCACCTGACGATAGGTTTTATATAGAAAAAGGTGACACAGGCGATAAAACAAATAGGTGATTACCACTCATTACTAGGGGATAAAGCAGACATATCTTTGCGGTTACTCTATAGAAGCAACCGTTGAAATCGACAATCCGAAATATCGCCAGAATTAGTTGGGAAACCCTATTAGGAATGGATTAGAACATTCGATCAATCCCGACGGATCAATCAAGATATTTGCAGAGTCAGACAAAGTACCTGATAAAGAAATGAAGGGATTCGAAGAGTAGATTTCGAATGAAATTATGGAAAACAATCAACGCTTAAAATCAAATAAGCCATAAGGATTATTAATAGTTCGGTAACTGTCAGTGAGATTTAGTTCTACGAACCGTCAAGTTCAGACATTAGTTATATAAATAGCTCAACACCACTCTTGTCTAAGTGATTTCCGGTGCATTGCCAGCCATTGTAGTGCGATAATAATACTGGTTGAATTCGCCCTCCCCTGGTAGAGCTCGCCAATTGCCTCATCAGCATCCTTAACAACGACTCGTATATCCTCCCCTTCATGATCCAGGCCGTGCACACCAGCGGCATTGGTTGCATCAACCTCACCGCAGTATAACTTGATGCGGTCGACCGATATGCCTGGGCTGACCACAAATTCACAGATTTTTTTCAGGCGGCCGATCTCGCAATTCGCCTCTTCAAGGGACTCTCTTCTGGCTACCGACTCGTCACTTTCATCCCCATCCTGTAGGCCACCAATGGTTTCCAGCATCCAAGGCGGATCCTGGTATCCGGCCACACCGATTCGAAACTGTTCCACCAGAACCACTTTGTCCTGACGTGGATCGTAGAGGAGAACAGATACCGCCCCGATATCCTCGATCCGTTCCCGAATGATGATCTCACTCTCTCCCCCCATATAGAGATCATGCTTTAGGCGGTAGCGGTTGATTTTCAGAAATCCACGGTAGACCGGGTCGGTTTCAACGACCTTGAAGTTGTATTTCATTGGATAAGCTTCACAATACTGATGTCATTTCTATCCGGTAGGTACCCACGCAGACACCTGTTTAATAACATACCCAGAAAATGGCAGCAGATCCAGGGCAGATGTAATAGAATATTCTTTTGTTACAATGAATTACATACATCAATCACAATTTCTAAAATATTTAAGACCGGCATATACCTCACATATACCAGGAATACCCATAATCAACTTAACAGCTTTCATTAGATCTGTAGCCACCAAAGATATGGGCTGATGTGGTATCGTGTATCTGTTATTCAGTGGTTTTAATAAAAATTATCTTACAAGACAGGACTCTTGATCATGCCTTTTCCGGTTGTAGGTGTTACTCGCCCAAACTTCCTGATACTAACCCCGATTTGTGTCTCTTTGGGCGTAGGAAGCGCGCTTCTTTCTGGTTATCCCATCGCTTGGGAAGTACTTGGAGTCGTACTGCTTGGAGCCTTGATGGCCCATGTCAGCGTCAATGCCCTGAATGAGTATTTCGATTTCCATTCGGGGTTGGATGCTAAGACCGACCGAACACCCTTTAGCGGGGGTAGTGGCACCTTGATCTTACAACCGCATCTTGCACCTCAGGCGTTAATCATCGGTACAATCTCCCTGCTGATTACACTGGCCTGTGGACTTTATCTGATACAGGTATCGGGCTGGGGATTGATACCCATTGGTCTTATTGGCATTTTGATCATCATCAGTTATACCAGTTGGATCAATCGTTACCGCTTTCTGGTGCTAATCGCTTCAGGCTTCTGTTTCGGACCATTGATGGTAATTGGCACCCACTACGCGCTGACAAGCCAGCTATCCATCGTTGCTTTGATACTCTCTCTTACACCCTTCTTCCTGGTTAATAATCTTCTTTTGTTGAATCAAATACCCGATATCGATGCTGACCGTAGTATCGGGCGGAATAACTATGCAATCTCCTGGGAAGCACCGAAGCGAGCCCGACTATTTTTGGCTTTCACACTGTCTGCCTATGTTGCAATCGTTTCAGGGGTCATGCTGGGTAATTTACCACTGACTACCCTGCTCTGCCTGCTGACCACTGGATTGGTTTACAAAATATATGGGGGCATAAAAAAAGAGACCACCGACCGGGATCAACTGATCGCAAGTCTGGGCCGGAATGTCCTACTGACATTGCTTACACCGAGTCTGATTTTTCTAGGCATCCTGATGGACACCCTATAGTCTGCCTGCAACAGTTTAAAAAAAATGGAAAAAGCCAAATAAGGAAGTTACCGATGCCTGCAATATTTTCACTGCTTCTTCTCATGCTCTCATTAGCTGTTCAATCGGAAGAGATTCCGGAGAATGAAGTATTAACGTTTGATGACCCAATACCCGGATCTCTCTACCTCGAATTCGCCGATGCGGATGATCTGCTGCCTAAGATAGGTGATTTCAAAATCATCAGCAGTCTCTTCATGAGCAATCAGTTGGGTGAACGCTGGGCGACCTTGACCATTCTGAACCAATCGTCATCCCAGCGCCTGTTGGACCGGCACTATATCGTTGCCCTGTTCGCCGATGGTGAAAAACGAAATCCCATCGATATCGAACATACCTTTTACGGCAAAGAACAGATTACCCTGACCATCAACTTTGGCAAGAGTAAATTCCCAATCCTGCGCACGGAGGTTAGAAACTAGTTTGGCTTACCTGCCACGCACAAATGTGCGCAGCATAATCCATACAAAGAGGATTCCACCGATCACCGCCAGTAATCCACCAATACCCATAACGCCCATCGACGCTTTTGCCCAGACACTCTCCAGACCCTGAGCAGTTCCTGCTGTTTTTCGTTGAATACCCATCAAGCCGGATACTGCCAGACCACTGATATGCAACAGTTGGCCAATGCCATAGACCCAGGGTTGCAGTTCAACCATCCGGCCTTGAGGCAACGGATAGCCCAGTTTGGGCAGTACAAGATATCCCAATCCCATCAGGCCGAGAGTCACACCTACAATCGACCCATGATAGTGAGCCGGGATCATGGTATTGAGACCTGAAATAAAGAGTGCCAATGCACCACCGGAGAAGAAAAGCAGCAGAGACATCCAGAGTGC
>JAHRHW010000412.1 GCA_019100305.1 Candidatus Thiodiazotropha taylori
AACAGCGCCTCGACAGAGTCACCCCGCTCAATCGCTCGGCCGAGTTGAGCAAAATGGGACGCACCGAGTGCAAGTGTCTCGGCCCCATCGTTTAGCCAGGTCAACTGGTTCTCCGGGGTTCCCTGCTGAATCAGCTGGATCGCTTGATCAGCCTCCGCCCGATTGATCGCCGTTGCCAGACGACCGATCGGACTCTCGGCGCTGAACCGGTAACTGCGGCGCAACAGCACCACCCGATCCTGCAGCGGATTGTCAGCGCGAGGCATCGGCTCAATTGGCTGGCCTGTGATTTGCGCCAGACCAGCGGCCGATGCCGCACTGGGCCCTTCGCAACCGGCGCAGATATCCCCCAGCACTGCACCCGCCTCAACCGAGGCGAGTTGATCCCGATCCCCGAGCAGGATCAGTTTGGCCTGACTGGGCAGTGCATCCAGCAGTTTGGCCATCAGCGCCACATCCACCATCGAGGCCTCATCCAGGATCAGCACATCCAATAACAGGGGATTCTCCCCATGGTGCCGGAAACCGGTGCCCTGAGCAGTGACTCCCAGCAGCCGATGCAGTGTGGAGGCCTGCTCGGGAATCCCCTCCAGCGCTTCCGCTGAGAGGGGCAGTCGGAGCTTGGCGTCTCGGATCGATTGCTGCAGCCGGGCCGCAGCCATACCCGTCGGCGCGGCCAAACCAATGCGCAGCGCACTGCCTTCAGGCTGTTGGCGCAGCAAAGCCAGGATACGCACCACAGTGGAGGTTTTACCGGTCCCCGGACCACCAGAGATCACCGTCAGATTCGACAACAGGGCATTGGCTGCCGCGACCTGCTGCCAATCGGTCTCAAGATCTTCTGCCGGCTGAAACAGTTGCTGCAGGCCGGTACTCAATTGCGCCTTGTCCAGCATCGCCTGAGGAGCGTGTACCCGTTGCAGGAGTGCGCTCGCCAGGCGCTGCTCATAGTCCCAGTATCGATGGAGATAGAGTCTCTCCCGGTCATCGAGCACCAGTGGCTCCCGACTGCCCGGGCTACCGACCACACCGCTGTTGAGCAACAGCGTGCGCCACTCATCGAGTGGTGGGGTTCTGACTGTCGGGTCAATTCCGGGCAACAGGGCCCGCTCCGCGTGCTGACTCAAATCGAGGCAGACGTGCCCCTCATCGGTCGCCCGGCAGGTCAGGGCTATGGCCAGTGCCAGTTGCAGCGATGGTTGATCGGCCTGCTGCAGTAGGAACATCGCCATATGGGTGTCCAGATCCGCCAGCAGATTGTTGTCACGCAGCCTTTTCAGCAGAGCCGCGGTCTGTTCGAACGGGTGATGCTCAGGACCGGCACTCATGGCGGCTCCCCGATCATCTCATCCATGGCGTTGATGAATTCGGCCGGCGGCCGCTCCTGCACTATGCCCATGCCCGGCTCCCCTTCTGGACGCATGCCCCGCAGGAAGAGATAGAAGACGCCACCGAACTGTTTGTCATAGTCATAGTCAGGGATTCGCAACCGCAGATAGCGATGCAGTGCCAGAGTGTAGAGCACATATTGCAGCGGATAGTGGTGCGAAGCCATGGCCTCGGTCAGTGCCTGTTGGTGGTAGGCCGGGTAGTCGATACCGAGCCAGTTCGATTTGTAGTCGGCAAGAAAATATTGTCCCTGAGATTCAAAAACCAGGTCGATGTAGCCTTTCAGATAACCATCCACACTGTCGCGCCCCAACCCGCCCAGACCGGCAATCAGACCCGGGGCATGGCTGAAGCGGGTGCGTTCCGCCAGCTGACTTATCTGCCGGGTGTTGAAGGCACTCACCGGGAACTGAAAGGCCATCTCGTTGAGACGTTGGCTCGCTGGTATCTGCCCCAGTTGCAGTCCATTTTCAGTCAGTGGGGTGGTCAATAGAGCCTGCATCCACTGCGCCACCACCTCACGCCACTGCAGATCGATTCCGTAGAGCAACAGCTTCTCTTCAACCAGCTGCAGCATCGCAGCCTGGTCGTTTTGCTGGAAGTCGAGATTTTCCAGAATCGCATGCAGGCAGCTGCCGGGACCGGCCCCTCTGGGGAAGCCATGCACATCGAGCCGTGATTCGAACTCCCGGGGAGTGTTGTCGCTTGCCTCAATATCATCATGATCGGGTAGATCCTCCGGCAAGCCGGCGATCAGGGATGAGAAACTGGCGACCTGCAGATGTTTGAGCAGTGCTTTGCTGAAGCGTCTGGCCGGGATGAGTTCAGGAGGCAGTGCCAGAGAGAGCTGCCCCGCTACGTCAAATTCGGGCAATGGCGAGACAGAGATGGCCGCTCCCGCCGATGTCGCCAAAGCGCTCAGCTGTGCCTCATCATCGCTTGGCTGCAGCGCCTTGGCCCTCGATAGCCAATCGCTCAGTTGCTGTGGCGGTTGCGCACCGCCGCGACTGTGCAGCAACCAGCAGAGCGCCCCATGACGGTTCTGTTTGGTCAGCCCCCAGGGCAGATAACAGCGGTAACGGGATCGGGTCAGCGCCACATACGCCAGCCGGATACTCTCCGCCAGGTTCTCCTGCTGGCGGTATACCCGATTCTGCTCCATAGCCCTTGAGCCCAAATCAAGCACCGCCGCATCATTGTCCAGCGGGTCGTGAAACAGAAACGGCCAGTCACTGCGTTTTTCCGCAGATTCATCCCACAGGTAGGGGCAGAAGACGATGCCGTATTCCAGACCTTTACTGTGGTGCAGGGTGTCGATTTTCACCAGATCCCCATCGCTCTCCAGACGCAGCAGACGCTCCTCATCCTGGGCACTTGATTGGCGCTGCTGAGAGAACCACTTCAGTAGCCCCTCCATACCCGGGCGCTGAGTGTTCTCATGCTGTTGCAGCAGCTCCAGCAGATGGTAGAGATTGGTCAGGCGACGCTCCCCATCGTGATACTCGAGCACCCGGCTCTCCATGCTGAACTCGGTCATCAGCCCACGGATCATGACCATGAAGCCATTGCTGCGCCAGACCTGATGATGGTCGAAGAACTGGCGGGTGATCTGATTCTGCAGCGGTTCGTCCTCATTCAGGCGATCGATCTCAGCCCCGCTCCAACCAAACAGCGGGGTCGCCAGTGCCCCTCTTACTACCGCTTCACGATTCGGCTCGAGCAACGCGATCAAGACCCGCTCCAGCGCCTCTGCCTCGGCGCTCCAATAGACACTCTGCTGACTGCTGCGTACGCTGGCTATGCCCTTGGCGGCCAGTGCCATTGCCAGGCTGCTGGCTTGTGTGTGGGTACGCACCAGGATGGCAATATCACTGCCTACCAGCCGCCTTACGCCGATTCTGACCTGTCTCGAATCATCCGCCGACAGCAGACTGGCGACCTCCGCCGCGGTGGTTTCCGCAACGGATTGACGCAGTGTCTCAACCGATAGGCCCTCCTCGGCAGGCAATCGCCAGATCTGCAGCGCCGCG
>JAHRHW010000413.1 GCA_019100305.1 Candidatus Thiodiazotropha taylori
CCCTTACTATGCACCGGCGACGGTGGCTGGTGGGATCTATCGTGGCAGTGATAGGGATACCCCCACCTTCGGTGTCAAGGCGACCCTGGTTACCGCAGAGCATGTTGATGAAGAGGTTGTCTATCAACTGGTCAAGACTGTGTTTGATAATCTGGATAAGTTCCGTCAGTTGCATCCTGCATTCGCCCATCTTCAGGCAGCGGACATGTTGCAGGGTAATAGCGCGCCATTTCACAAAGGCGCGATGCGCTACTACAAAGAGAAGGGTTGGCTTTAACCCTCTCGTAACTGGATGGGCTGGTGCCGGGGCATGCACCAGCCCATGCTGCATTCACCGCCACCTCAACAGACTGCAGTGAACTCAATCGGACCTGCACCGAGCCGGTTGGAGCGATCCTGCCGCACGGCAGACATGCCGATCAAATGCGCTTGATACAAGGTATCAACAGTATCGATGGCTCGCATACATTTGATGCACAAAACAGGCTATGTGTCTTGCTCAGCGCTTGATTATGAAGATCAACTCGGCATAAGTCAGAGTAGACTGTTCCGGATAGGAGTAACTGTTGGATTGCTTGGCGAGCATTCGCGGTGATTGGTGTCTATTTGCGGATAAACTGTCCACCAAGCCATTTCATCACATCCAGCTTTCGGAATCGGATTTATCAGATCTGCCACAGCAATGAGAGGTTGTAGGTGAAGTCGTTGTTCTCTTGATCTTCGCTGACATCGGAGTCGTATTCGTTTCTCAGTCCGAGTTTGATGGCAAGATTGCGTGCCTCGGCCATTTTCATCGACCAGTTTACCGCCGTCAGATTGCGGTACTCTCCGGTATCGTCCAGATCCGGATAGAAGGCTGTGGTGAACTCGAATCGCTCAAACTCCGAGATGATCCAGCCCAGATCGAGCGCCAGTACCAGTTCCGGAGTTCTGATATCCTCATCATCGCCCCGGCTGATCGATCCACCCAGACCGATCCGGCTGGCGATATCCCAGTTGTGGTTCTTCAGATGCTGGTAACCGGCACCGACTGAGGCGGAGAGACGATCGTCCCAATCCTTGAACTCATCCCAGTCGTAGCGTCCCTGAAGGAATGAGAACCAGGGGTTCTGCGGCCAGATCCACTCCCGTTTCAGGTCGGCGAAGAAGCGGTTTGCGGAGATATCACCATCGTTTTTCGAACGATCGTAGGCCGATGAGAATTTCCAGGTTTTCAGCGGATCGGCATAATCGGTATTGAAACCCAGATGAAGGTTTAACGTCTCACTGTTGCCAGAGGCCCCATTCAATCCCAGTTCGACCTGGTGGCGCCAGGAGGACTCTACCCCATCATCCGCAAAAACGGGCTGGATCGATACGCAACAGATCAAGAGTGATAGAGTAGCTGACAGAGATTTAAGACACATGGCTCGCGTGGCAGGTTGTGAACAGATGGTGCAGAAGAATAACGTAAATCAGTTGGAAATGGTGGAGACGGTTGAGTACGGTGGGAGGCGTCCCACAGGTTTGACCAAAAGTTTTCTCATGGCTACCGCGCTCTGCTGGGCGCTGTTTCAACTGTGGGCCGCCTCGCCACTGCCTTTTACCTTCGGGATCGGTGTCTTCAACGATACTGAGATCCGTTCAATCCATCTCGCCTTTGCAATTTTTCTGGCCTATCTGTTTTTTCCCTTCAGACGACGCATCAGCCATCAGATCCCCTTGATGGATTGGCTGTTGGCAGCAACCGCCGCCTTTTGTGCCGCCTATCTGTTTCTCTTTTATGAAGCGCTGGCTGAGCGGGCAGGGGCTCCCTCCGGATTCGATGTGGGGGTGGCGGTAGCCGGTGTGTTGTTACTGTTGGAAGCAACCCGAAGGGCGCTGGGTTGGCCGCTGATGCTGATCGGTGCCTGTTTTTTGGGCTATACCTTTGCCGGGCCCATATTACCCGATCTGCTGGCCCACAAAGGGGCTTCTTTGGAGCGGGTCGCCTCACACCAGTGGCTCTCCACCGAGGGAGTATTCGGTGTGGCGGTGGGGGTATCCGCCGGGTTTGTGTTTCTGTTTGTTCTGTTTGGCAGCTTGTTGGAACAGGCCGGCGGGGGACACTATTTCATCCGCGTCGCCTATGCCCTGGTGGGGCATCGTCGGGGAGGCCCTGCCAAAGCCGCAGTACTGGCATCAGGATTGACCGGTATGGTCTCCGGCTCATCCATCGCCAATGTGGTTACCACCGGTACCTTTACCATCCCCTTGATGAAGAAGATCGGTTTCTCTTCAGAGAAGTCCGGAGCGATCGAAGTGGCGGCTTCGACCAATGGTCAGATCATGCCGCCGGTGATGGGGGCGGCGGCGTTCCTCATGGTGGAGTACCTCAATCTCTCCTATCTGCAGGTGATCAAGCACGCCTTTCTGCCTGCCCTGCTGAGTTATATCGCACTGCTCTATCTGGTCCACCTGGAGGCGGTCAAGGCGGGTATGCCCGCGGCACACCGCAAACGTGTGGGCACGCTCTGGTCCCGCCTGCTCCGATGGGGCTTGACCCTCTCAGGGGTGGCGCTGTTTTTTCTGCTCGCTTATTGGCTGGTGGGGTTGGTCGATCATTTGCTGGGGGAGTACAGTTTCTGGGGAAATGCCCTGTTGGTCCTGTTGCTCTACGGATTGTTGATCTACGCTGAGGTCCGCTATGGATTGCGCCAGCAGGATGAGCAGACCCTTGAGGGGCTGACCCCAGGTCAGGCCCTGTTGGGCGGGCTCCATTTTCTATTGCCTATCCTGGTACTGGTCTGGTGTCTGATGTTGCTGCGTCTCTCTCCGGCCACTTCAGTCTTCTATGCGATCTGCCTGATGATGGTGATACAACTGACTCAGGAGGCGTTGCGGGCCCTCTATAACGGCAATCGGTTGAGGGAAGGATTTACCAATGGTTTCAGATCCCTGGTCACCGGTCTGGAGAATGGTGCCAGAAACATGATCGGTATCGGTGTCGCTACCGCCACCGCCGGTATCGTGGTGGGAACTGTCAGCCTGACCGGTATCGGCCAGGTGCTTGGAGAGTTGGTGGAAGTGCTCTCCATGGGGTCGGTGGTGCTGATGCTGCTACTGACCGCCCTGATCTGTATGATTCTGGGTATGGGCCTGCCCACCACGGCGAACTACATCGTGGTTTCGACCCTGATGGCCCCGGTGATCGTGCAGCTCTCCGCTTCCCACGGACTCGACATTCCATTGGTAGCGGTGCATATGTTTGTCTTCTATTTCGGCATCCTGGCCGATGACACACCACCGGTAGGTCTGGCGGCCTATGCCGCTGCGGGCATCTCCGGCGGCGATCCGATCCAAACCGGCCTGCGTTCATTTTTTTACGATATCCGTACCGCGATTCTGCCGTTTATGTTTATCTTCAACACGGAACTGCTG
>JAHRHW010000414.1 GCA_019100305.1 Candidatus Thiodiazotropha taylori
CCCGCACAATCCCCTCCGCCACCGAGGTCAATGGCAGGGACATCTGTTCGGCCAGACGACCGATCGCGGCCTCCGCCGCCTGCTTTTGCAACCTCATCCGTCCGCCAAGAAAGGCATCCTCCCTCAATCGACCGAGCAACAGGTTGGCATCAGTGACTGTCGCCTCCACTCCCCCCCGGCCATAACAGGCCGGTCCCGGGTCCGCTCCGGCTGACTCCGGTCCCACCAGTAGCATGCCACCGGCATCCAAGCGGGCAATCGAGCCACCACCGGCACCGATGGTATGCATATCGACCATCGGAACAGCCACCGGCCAGAGCCCGATCCGCCCCTCCCGGGTCAATCGCGGTTGACCATCAATCAGCGCAACATCGGTGGAGGTGCCACCCATATCCAGAGTCAGGAGTTGAGTCCTTGCCGATTCCGCCGCCACAAAACCGGCCCCCACCAGGCCGCCGGCCGGTCCTGACAACAACATCCGTACCGCCTGTCGTGCCGCCTGATCTGCAGCTATCGCCTCTCCGGAACTCTGCATTACCGACAGGCGCACCCCGGGCAGACCTTGATTGAGACGCTTCAGGTAACCAGCCACAAGGGGACCAACCCAACTGTTCAGCCAGGTGGCAATCCCACGTTCATACTCACCGCTGGCCGGCAACACTTCCGATGATCGGGAGCAGAAAAGCTGTTCCGGCACCAACTGTTCAATCATTCGTTCAAACCGATCATCGAGAAAACTGAAAAGTAGATTGATCGCCACCGCCTGGGGTTCCAAGCGGGCGATTTCCGCTTTCAGTCGGGCCAGATCCTGCTCACTGAGGGTTTCGACCACTTGCCCATCCGCAGCCAGCCGCCCGCCAGTCTCGATACAGAGCTCAGGCGGCACCGGAGGTTGTTTGGCTTCAGGTTGCAGGTTATAGAGTTCTGTACGGGCCTGGCGACCGATGGTCAGCAGATCGGCCAAGCCCCGGTTACCGATATAGAGGGTACGAACCCCTTTTCCTTCCAGGGCCGCATTGGTGGCAACGGTGGAGCCATGAATCAGGATCAGATCCAACGGCTCCAGATTCAGTTCACGGATACCCTGAAGGATCGCGCGCTCAGGGGCCTGCGGGGTGGAGAGCACCTTGTGTGTCTCGATCTGTTTCTCTCTGAGCAGGACAAAATCGGTAAAGGTACCGCCGGTATCGACCCCCAGCAGGAGTGGCGCAGCTCTGTCTGAAGCCTGACTTGTCATCAACTAACCTGAATCGCGAAATTATTCTGAGTGGCGAAGTGTACCCGCCGGATACAACTCATTGAAACACTAATGTTATTAACCCGACGCCCCTTCAACTGAACCAAACATCCCTGTGCAACCTGGCCAAGGGGTGAAGATCCGGAAAATTGCCCCGGGCCTGACGGAAAATGCGCATTGGTTCTTGTCCCGCCCCTTGCATAGTGGCCCAAGAGTGTTATGTTTGGCCCGAGCCAATCCGGCTTAGCTGGCATAAATAATCTCTCTTCAAGCAATCGAATATGCTGAACCTGCTGACAACCAACCAGTTATCCAGAAGCTTTCATCAGCATCAGATTGTGCAGCCCCTCGACCTTCAGCTCAGCCGGGGAGATATTCTGGGTCTGCTGGGTCCTAACGGCGCGGGAAAATCGACCATCATGCGGATGATTTGCGGGGATCTTGCACCCAGCAGTGGCGAGGTGGAGATCTGCGGCTTCGATCTACTTGAGCAGCCGCAGCAGGCCAAGCGCAACATCGGTTACCTGCCTGAACGCCCACCGCTACACACAGACCAGACTGTGGACGAGTTTTTAACCGACTGCGCCTACCTGCATGGGCTGAAAAGACCCCAGATCGACGAAGCCAGATCGGCCGCAAAAAAACATTGTGGTCTGGAGCAGAGCGGCAGACGGCTGATCCGCAAGTTGTCAAAAGGTTACCAGCAACGGGTTGGTCTGGCCCAAGCGATCATCCACGACCCACAGCTGTTGATTCTTGATGAACCCAGTGATGGATTGGACCCGGGTCAGATACGTCAACTGAGAGAGTTGATCAAAGAGCTGGCAGCCGACAAGGCGGTGATACTCTCCAGCCATATTCTGTCGGAGATCCAGGCCACCTGTAACCGGGTGGTGATCCTGCAACAGGGTAAGAGTGTATACAATGGGGATATCACTCCGGCCGAACAGACCTGCTATCGCCTGGGCCTGGAGCAGAACCCCCAGGAGTCCGAGATTGGGGCATTGCCGGCCATCGCCACAGCTGAACAGCTGCATACCGACTATTTTCTGATCACTCTGGAGCCTGGCTACCGACCCAGTGAGTGTCTTGAGCAGCTGCTTGGCCGTGGCTGGCAGGTGTGTGAGTTGTCACCCGCCTCCAGAAGCCTGGAACAGCTGTTTCTGCAAGCCACCACCGGAGGTCTGCAATGAGCCTCTCCCTGGCCTGGATAGAGTGGCGGCGACTGATGCGAACGCCCCTCGCCTGGGGCACATTGGCACTCTGCCTCTGCCTGCTGAGCTGGCAGTTTCTCGGCACCCTGGAGTCATTCAGCGGCATGCAGACTGCTCACCGGGAGTTGGGACTCAGCCACCATTTAAGTCTGCAACTCTACGGTCTGGCAGCGGTATTGATTCTGTTGATCACACCGATTCTGACCGCCCGCCTCTTCAGTGAGACGTTTCGCAACGGTAGCTATGCACTACTGAGCAGTGCCCCACTGTCGAATCTCTCCATCCTGAGCGGCAAATTCCTTGCGGTGTTGGGCTACCTCAGCATGCTGGTATTGATCCCCCTGTTGCTCTGCCTGACCCTCCTCTCAGGAACCGATCTCGATCTGGGGCTGCTACTGGCCGCCACCCTTGGCCTGCTGCTGCTCAGCGGTACTTTTACCGGCATTGGCCTCTACTTCTCCGCTCTGAGCGAAAATCCGGGTATTGCCGCTGCAGCCAGCTACGGCACACTGATGTTGCTCTCCCTGCTCGATCAACATAGCGAGTCCAACAGTTTCATTCACTGGCTGGCCTGGCCCTCTCACTATCTCGATCTGCAGCTGGGGCTGGTTCGTCTCAGTGATATCGCCTATTTCCTGTTGCTCGCCCTGTTCTTTCTCGGATTGGCCCTGCACCGCCTCGACAGAAGACGGAGAGGATAATGGGTTGGTTCAGAATCGGACTCAATGATCTGCTGTTTTACCTGCTGATGCTGGTGATTCTGGTGCTGCTGGCCTGGTTGAGTGGCCGCTATGACAACCAGTGGGATTGGACACACCAGGGCAGCAACAGTCTGAGCCCGGTCAGTATCGATATCGTGCAGCGTATCCCCGGTCCGCTGACGGTTACCGCCTATGTACCGGAAACCGCCAAGATCCGTGAACAGCTGACGCGCTTCAT
>JAHRHW010000415.1 GCA_019100305.1 Candidatus Thiodiazotropha taylori
GGCTGCGGTGTTCCATTGCGGGCTGTCCATGTCGTCGATCGAGACGAAAGTTGGTTCACCCCCCATGGTGAGTCTCACGTCACCGCACTGCAGTTGCTTATCCACAAAGTCACCTAAAGTGAGGATCGCCTGCCATTGAGTGTCGTTGTAGGGTTTGGTGACTCTGGGGTCTTCGTGGATCCGCTGGACATTGTTTGCGTGGTGAAAAGTGACTTTGCATTTATCGGTGGCGCCAACGATCGGGGCGGCGCTCACCGGATCCGGTGTGCAGGCCAAGGGGATATGTCCCTCACCGGCAAACAGGCCGGAGGTGGGGTCCAGACCGATCCAGCCGGCTCCGGGTATGAATACCTCGGTCCAGGCGTGCAGGTCGGTGAAATCCGCCTCAGGGCCGGAAGGGCCATCCAGGGATTTCTGATCGGCCACCAGCTGAACCAGGTAACCGGAGACAAAGCGTGCCGCCAGTCCCAGGTGTCGTAAAATCTGAACCAACAGCCAGGCGCTGTCACGGCAGGAGCCCTTGGCCTTGGTCAGGGTCTGCTCGCAACTCTGAACTCCCGGTTCCATGCGGATGGTATAGTCGATATCCTGCTGCAGACGTTGATTGAGCTCGACCAGGTAGTGGACGATATGAGGCCCTTCAGCCGCTTCCTCAGAGTCTTTTGGATCACCATTGGACTGATAACTGAAGCCAACCGGATCCGCTTTCAAACGCTTCAACCAGGCCATCAATCTGGGCCCACGCTCCTTCAACTCGAAATAGGGAAACAGCTCTTTCTTCAGCTGGGATTCATATTGGAAGGGGAAGTGCTCGCAGGCCTCCTCGACAAAAAAATCGAATGGGTTGATGGTCACCATGTCGGCAACCAGATTGACCTCAATGGTCAGAGTCTTGGACTTTTCCAGAAACACGCATCGGGCTACATGGTTACCGAATGGATCCTGCTGCCAGTTGAGAAATTTCTTCTCCGGATCAATCTTCAAGGCATAGTGGTGCAATGGGGTGCGGGTATGGGGCGCAGGGCGCAGGCGAATCAGGTGTGGTGCAAGATTAACCGGGCGATCAAAGTGGTATTCGGTACGGTGCTGTATGGCAATTCGAACTGACATGGTGCGCTGGATGCTCCAGTTTGGTGCTCTCGGGTGGTATTGATAGCCATTTCAATACTTAAACAGGGTATAGAGCAGTTTTTGTGCCAGCCGGGTGAAAATTTAATTGTGATCAAAGCCGGTAAAACGGTATCCAGGGATTTCATATTTGTATTAAGATGCCTGGGTACTCTCACAAACAGAAAGGTCGGTTTATGACTTATTGTCTCGGTATCTGTGTCAACGACGGCATGTTGTTCGCCTCTGATTCCCGTACCAATGCCGGTGTGGACTACGTGACATCCTATTCCAAGATGCATGTCTTCAATCCGGCACCGGATCGTCTGTTTGTGATTCTCTCAGCGGGTAATCTGGCCACAACCCAGGAGATCATCAATATCATTCAGCGGGATATCGACTACCCGAGCGGAGTCGACAGTCTGCTCTCTGCCAGGTATCTGTTTGAGGCAGCGGATTATGTGGGGAGGGTGAGTCAACAGGTGCAGCAACAGCACAACAGTGCGTTACAGCAAGCGGGTGTCAGTGGTGAGGTCTCACTGATCATTGGCGGACAGATCCAGGGACAACCTCACGGTCTGATGTTGATCTATCCCCAGGGTAATCATATTGAGGCGTCCAAAAGTACCCCGTACCTGCAGATTGGGGAGACCAAGTATGGCAAGCCGGTACTCGACCGGGTGCTCAGTCACGATCTGCCGTTGAACGATTGCGCTCGCCTGGCGCTGGTCTCCCTCAGCTCCACCACCATGTCCAATATCACTGTGGGGCCTCCCTATGAACTGTCACTCTATCGGGCCGATGATTTCCAACTGGCCAGCCGTTGTAAATTTGAGGAGCAGGGGGAGTATCTGAAGGAACTGCAACAAGCCTGGACCAACGGTTTGATCCAGTCGTTCAGCAATCTGCCGAGATTTGAATGGGAGAGCACGGAGTACCAGACAGCACTGGAACTCAATCAGAATGAAAACCTCGCTTCCATCGAGACTATCGACTGAGGGTTATCTCTGGGTGGCGGGAGTCTGTCCGGTTATCTCGCCATGGGATTGAATCTAAACCTGAGTGATTCCAACTAACTGGCTTGTCGGATTTTGAGTTCTGGAGTGAGTCTGAGTATTCCATCCTCACCAAGAACGCCAATTGACTTTTCCTGACTGTTTTTCAACACAGTAAGTGCATGGCCTAAGCCCGGTCTTCTGATGCAGACCAGTTTCCAGCCAAATTTTTTCAGGATTGACATTCCCTCGACTTGTTTCTCATTGATATACATCTGAGGCGAAGTAGGGACTGGCCCCATTCCTACCCGTTTATCTGATGACATAACATCATTCCCCTGGAAATTATTATTACTCAATCAGTTACTTCGTTAATTGGTCGTTGCTGTGCAGGCTGAAGTATCCTGATGTTCCCTATTTAAAAATCATAGCGCAATTAAACTGCACGCGCGTTCAATTAGATACAAATAATTAGTTAATCAATAGGCTCAAGTCAATATTTTTTTAGATGTTAACAATCTTGAGAACTGGAAGAAGCCCGAATCAAGAACAAATTGATACTGATTTAAAAAATACTTATGGATGTCTGGAGCTGCTATCAGCATTGAGCCTGTATATCCGGGCTAAAAATGCCAAGGCGCTAAATACCCATAAAATCTGTGTCTGTTTTTTGCTAATCGCCGTGACCGGATAGTAAGAGCATCCGAACGTAGTGAAATTCAAATGCTGGCTAAAAAATTGTCGATCTCAACCCAGAACCTCCGATGGGTAAAGAGATCGTTGTGTCGACCATCTTCCAGTACGATCAGATTGCCTCTGATCCTTGCCAATCTTTCTGCCTGATCCAGAGGTATGATCCGGTCATCAGCACCATGCAGGATCAGCACAGGGTGCTTGACGGAGTTCATATAGCTGGCGGAATCCATAGGAAATTTAAGCAGCAGTTCAGCCGGTAGCAGGGGGAAGTGGTAGTCAGCCAATGCAGTTAAGCTGTAGAAGGGAGCATAAAGAATCATGCCGCGCAGTTCGGATTTTGATGCCAGTTGGATGGCAACTCCCGTACCGATCGATCGTCCATAGAGTATGATTTCAGAGCTATCCCAACCGGAATTTTTGAGATAATCCAGGAACAGTGCGGCATCGGCAAACAGATTCTCTTCACTTAAACTGCCACTGCTCTTGCCATAGCTGCGGTAATCCATCGCCAGGAAACTGTAGTTTCGATCGACAAAGGGTTCGGCTGCGTATTGCATGGAGAGCATGTTCTCCGCATTGCC
>JAHRHW010000050.1 GCA_019100305.1 Candidatus Thiodiazotropha taylori
TGGGATCGTAAATGACGCGGTAAGATCTGTCGGCTCATGCAACCACTCCTGGGGCCCTCTGCACAAATTGCTGGTTTAGGGCCTGTTAACAGGCCCTGCTTCGCCAGGCATTCTAACCCATTCTGCCGGCCGTGCTGAGGTTGGAGAATGAAGTGAGTTGGCAGAATCGGCTATTGGATCCCCTGCAAGCTTCTGCTTGATAAGGCTGGATGGCGAGTAACAGGCTGAATTGAAAGGGTAAAGTCTCTCTTAGCGGTGATTTATCAACAGCTACAGAGGTTGTTGTGGGGGGCGGGCGGTCTATCTGTCGGTCGTATGAAGATTGCCTAGGTGTTTGATTAGCTTTAGCTATTATTCCTGTTACGGTTTCTTTAGAATGCGCCAATTGCTTTGCTGAGCAACCTGTATTCAGGCTCTGTATTGAATCTCAGTCATCACCGCTCAGTGTCTGAAGCCTGAATTGAAAGCGCTACTCTTCCGGGCAGCGATAGAGCATCGATCATCGGGTGCGGCTCAATTCACAATACCGGTGAACTATTGTTGAGTAACAGAGAATTATTAAAGTTTGGTCCGGTCTCATAGAGTCAATGTCGTCACTATCCACAATTGATCAAGAGTTTCAGCCCGGTGAAACCGGAGTATTGGCCTACCTCAGGGGGGCAGGTCGTCTCAGTCCGCAAGATCATGGCCGGGCCGAGAATTTTTCCCGTGAGACGGGTGAGAGTGAAGCCGAGACATTGATCCATCTGGGTTTGATCTCTGAGAGCGACCTGGTACAGGTACTGACAGAGATCTATGACCTGCCAGCCGTGATGGATATTGCTGAGTACCCCGAAGAGCCGGTTCACAGTCAGGCGATCACTTTTCGCTTTCTGAAAGAGGCTAAGGCCATACCCCTTGCGGTGGAGGCTGAGCGGATGGTTGTGGCAGTGGCCGATCCCGGGCAGCCCTATATCAGTCGAGGTTTGCAGCTGGTCACCGACACTCCGGTGACGCTGAAAGTGGGGCGTCTGTCAGAGATCGAATCGGCCCTTGAGCGGGCCTATGGGGCCGGGCGCAGCGCAATGGGCGAGATTGTCGATGATCTGGACGACGAACAGGAGTCGGAAGAGAGCATCGAGCACTTGAAGGATCTTGCCAGTGAGGCACCGATCATCCGCTTGGTGAACCATATCCTGCAGCGGGCGGTTGAGGCGGATGCCTCGGATATCCATATCGAGCCGTTCGAGGATACCCTGATGGTGCGCTATCGAATCGATGGCATTCTCTCTGAGGCCGAATCCCCGCCGGCCCACTCCACGGCGGCAATCGTCTCCCGCATCAAGATCATGGCCAAGCTCAACATCGCCGAACAGCGGGTGCCTCAGGATGGGCGAATCTCGGTAAAGATCCAGGGTAATGAGCTGGAGCTGCGGGTTTCCACCGTACCCACCCTCTACGGCGAGAGTCTGGTGATCCGGCTACTGAATAAAAAGAGCATCAGTTTCGAGTTCGACCGGCTCGGTTTCGGAAACACCTCGTTGACCCGGCTGCAGCAATCCCTGCAGCAGCCGAATGGCATCATTCTGGTTACCGGCCCCACCGGCAGTGGTAAGAGCACCACGCTCTATACCGCCCTCAGTCAGCTCAACCGGCCCGGGGTAAAGATCATCACTGTTGAGGATCCGGTCGAGTACAAACTGGAGGGAATCAATCAGATCCAGGTCAAGCCGCAGGTGGGGATGGACTTTGCCAATGCCCTGCGGGCCATCGTGCGGCAGGATCCGGACATTATCATGGTGGGTGAGATGCGTGATGCGGAGACCGTGCGCATTGCGGTACAGGCCGCGTTGACCGGACATCTGGTGCTCTCCACCCTGCATACCAATGACGCGGCTGGGACCGTCAGCCGGCTGTTGGATATGGGGGTCGAGCCCTATCTGCTGGCCTCCACAGTCAACGCCATCGTTGCACAGCGACTCGCCCGGCGACTCTGTAACCATTGCAAAAAATCCTATCTGGCCGATCAATCCCTGGCACAGCGGTTTGTCCAGGCCGGTCTGGTCAATCAAGGAGAGCCGGTCACACTCCATCAAGCGACAGGTTGTGAAAGCTGTGCGCAAACCGGCTACAGCGGCCGGATGAATATTGCCGAAGTGCTGCTGATCAGTGAGCCGGTCCGACACCTGGTGACCCAACGGGCCACCGCTTCCACCATTCAGCAGCAGGGGATCAAGGAGGGGATGGATACCATGTACCGTGACGGTCTGGCCAAGGTGCTGCAAGGGCTGACCTCCTACGAAGAGTTGATGCGGGTCAGCGAAGAGGATGAGTAATGGCGCTGTTCAGTTATCGGGCGAGTAATTCGCTGGGAGAGACCCTGCAGGGGGAGATGGAGGCTGAAGAGAGCCGCCAGGTGATTATCGAGTTGCAGCGTGAACAGCTGATACCGATTGAAGTGAAGCGGGTTACCGGGCTGCGCGGATTGCTCGGATACCGCAGCGGCCGGGAGAAGAGGATCGGCCAAAAACAGATTCTCTCTTTTGCCAAAGAGCTGGCAACCCTGCTCAAGGCGGGTATGCCGCTGGAGGGGGCGCTCTCCCTGATGGCCCGTTTGAACAGTGACGAGAAGATGGCCAATGTAATCGACGAACTGAACGATTCGATCAAAGGCGGCGCCACTTTTTCCAGGGCGTTGGAAAAACAGCGCGATATCTTCCCCAGGCTGTTCGTCAGCATGATCAAGGCCGGCGAGGCCGGCGGTATGCTGGGGGAGGCCCTGGAACGCATCGCCGACTATATGGAGCGCTCTCAGGCACTGCGTGAAAGTGTCCGCTCGGCGCTGATCTATCCGACCATTCTGCTGCTGGTGGCAGTCGTCTCCATCATGGTGCTGCTGGTGTTTGTGGTGCCCCAGTTCAGTCAGATGTTCGAGGACATGGGGCGGGAACTCCCGCTGGCCACTCAAATCATACTCGCTGCAGGAGAGTTTCTGGCCAACTACTGGTGGCTGTTGCTGGCGATGGTTTTTCTCGCTATCGCCCTGTTCCGCATCTGGCTGGAGAAGGGGGATAACCAATACCGCCTGGATCGCTGGCTGCTCGGTCTGCCCCTGATTGGTGATCTGCTACTGAAGGTGGAGACCGCTCGACTCTCGCGGACTCTGGCCTCCTTGCTGAACAATGGGCTGACCCTGTTGAATGCGGTCAAGCTCTCCCAGGAGGTGCTGAGCAACAGTTATATTGCCCAGGGTATCGAACAGGCAGCACAACAGCTGAAGCAGGGCAAGGGACTTTCGGCACCGCTGATCGAGCAGAAACTGCTGCCGGAGTTGGCGATAAGAATGCTCCAGGTTGGCGAGGAATCAGGAGAGATCGATGCCATGTTGACGGATGTGGCGGATGTCTATGATCGCGAGGTGCGTGAGACTGTGCAGCGTTTGCTGACCCTGGTCGAACCTGTGCTGATTGTCGGCTTGGGATTGATTGTCGCGGGTATTATCATCTCCATACTGCTGGCCATGCTGAGCGTCAACGATCTTGCCTTCTGATCGATCGGAGTCAGCAAATGGTTGTGCTACCGGTTGATTGTGATTAACGTGAGGGATTCAGAGCGACTCAATCCCTCTGCCAGAAAATGTAAACAGGCCCCAAGAGAAACTGAATGATGAATGAAAAGTATCAACGCGCTTCTGCAAGAGGCTTTACCCTGATCGAACTGCTGGTGGTGATGGCGATTCTTGCCATGCTGGCCGGTCTGGTTGGGCCCAGGGTCATGAGTGCGCTCGGTGAATCGAAGAGTAAAACCGCCCGGGTTCAGATCGAAGAGCTTTCGGCTGCCCTCGATATCTACCGCCTCGATACGGGTAACTATCCCCGCGGCGAGCAGGGGCTGGAGGCCCTGGTGCAGCGTGTGGACGGTCTGGATAACTGGAACGGGCCCTATCTGAAAAAAACCAGACTGCCGAAAGATCCCTGGGGTGCTGCCTACATCTATCGCTATCCCGGCGAGCATGGCGACTATGACCTCTACTCACTCGGTGCGGATGGGGTTGAAGGGGGAGAAGGAGAAGCCAAGGATATCAATGGTTGGGAGTGAGCGGGCCCGGTCATCCCGCAAGCCGGCAGGCTTCACCCTGCTGGAGTTGCTGATCGTACTGGTTATCGCTGCGGCTCTTGTGGCGTTGGTCCCCCCGGCGATCAATCGGGTGCTGCCCGGTGTGAAGCTCAAAGGAGCCAGTCAGGAGATGGCCTCGGCGATACGATTTCTTCGCGGCTGGTCTGTCTCCCAGGGTGAGCAGGGTCTGTTTCTGCTCGACCTGGAAGAGAAGCACTACACCATCACGCCCCGAGAGAAGGTCTATGAGATTCCCCAGAGTGCCGAGTTGAAGATGGTTGCCGCCAGTGATGAAGGCGATGGCGAGCAACAGGGCGGTATACGTTTCTTCCCCGATGGCAGCTCCAGTGGTGGCCGAATCACACTCAGCGGCGGTGGTCGATCCCATCGGATCGATGTGGACTGGCTGACTGGCAGGGTCTCTCTTGTCCACTAAGTTTCAACAACAGGGCTTTTCACTGCTTGAGGTTTTGGTCGCCTTCACCCTGCTGGCGGTCACCCTGGGGGTGATGATGCAAACCCTCTCCAGCAATAGCCGCGGTCTGGCGATCGCGGCACAGCACTCGCACGCCGCCACCCTGGCGGAGTCACTGATCGCGCAAGCGGGGGTGACGATCCCGTTGCAGGTCTCCAGCACCGAAGGTGTCTCAGAGAGCGGTTACGAGTGGCAATTAAAGATTGAAGAGAATTCATTGGAGAGTGGCGTCTACCAGGAGTCCTCCTTTCTGGTGACAGCTGAGGTCTCCTGGGGGGAGGCCGCAACCGGCAGACGATATGTGTTGTCCAGCCTGCGTTACTGAACGGCCCACAGCGGGTTTTGCCAGTCGCGGTTTCACCCTGGTTGAGCTACTCATCGCCCTGGTGCTGATGAGTCTGATCATGGTGCTGCTCTTCTCCGGTCTCGACCTGGGGCGACGCAGTTGGCATTCAGCCGCTGAAGCCACCACCCGGCAATCCGATCAAAGGCTGACATTCGACTATCTGAAACAGAGTTTCGGCAGCATGTTAAATGAGCGTTTCGATACCGAGGATGGGCCGCTGCCGCTGTTTTATGGCGATCAAAAGCTGATTCGCTGGGTTGCTCCCACCGCATCCCAGGCCGGTCTGGGTGGTGCCTCCCTGTTTCGCCTGGAGCTGTTGGGGGAAGGGGACGACAAGCGGTTGCTGTTGAAGCGCTGGCTCTACCACCCGGAGGTGTTGCAGCAGGAGCCAGAGGCAGGGCGGGATTGGCGTGCAACCTTGTCAGAAGAGTGGCAACCGGCTGATCAGGATGTTGATCCTATCCGATACAGTGAACATCAGCTGCTGCCTGAGTTGAGTGATCTGCAGCTCTCCTACTATGGCTCGCTTCAACGCGGGGTTCCGGACGAGTGGCATAGCGAGTGGCAGGAGAGTGAAAAACTGCCCCAGATGATCCGCCTGATTCTGCATGGCAAGCAACACAACTACCCACCGTTGACCGTGATGATCCGGGGGGCACAGCGATGAGGCGCAGACAGCGGGGATTGGTGCTGGTGCTGGTACTTTGGGCTCTGGTGTTGTTGCTGGTGATCGTCTCTGCGGTCTCCTCCTCAGTGCATACCGAGACCACACTGGCCCACCATCAACTGGATCAGACACGTTTGCGGGCCTTGGCCGATGCGGCATTCCACTACGGCGCGGCACGGGGATACGACCCTGATGCGGAGACCGCATGGCTTACAGACGGAGTTACCTATGAGTGGCAGTTTGAGGATGTCGAGATGGAAATCCGCATCGTCAAGGAGCGCATCCGGCTCGACCTGAACCGTGCGACAGGCCAACAGCTCAAGACGATTCTGGAAGCGCTCGAACTGGATACCGAGCACTATGCTCATGTGGTTGATGCGATTCTCGACTGGCGGGACAGGGACTCTCTGCATCGTCTCAATGGTGCGGAGGATGAGCACTATGAGCGGGCCGGAATGCCTTATGGGGCGAAAGACGCCCCCTTCACCACCGTGGATGAGATCGGTCTGGTACTCGGCATCGATGCGGACCTGAAAAAAAGCCTGTTGCCATATCTTTCTGTCGGCAGCGTTGCAGGGGGAACGATTGCCTCGCCTCTCTCCAATGGTTTCGGTAAATCGTCCGGTCAGAATCTTGGCCGTGGACTCTGGGTGTTGGTGAAAGTGCTGCGAGAGAAACAGCCCTTCTATGCGGAAGCGCTGGTCAGACAATCTAAGGACAGACTGCGGCTGGATAAGATAAACTATGGGGTTTCGTCGGTCGCGTGGCCGCTTGATGATGAGTGAGGAGTAAGCTATTTGGTGGCACTGGCTGGAGTGGATGTTTTCAGGCGTTTGCAGGATCAATTCATTGATCCCGTGACATCCTGTCTGGCTGCCCGTTTCGGCGGGGCGGCCCGCAGCACCGGTAAGCTCAGGTTGACGGCCGCTGGCGCCGAGTTCTTTGCGGCGGATAGTGACTTGAGTATGGAACTCAGTTCGCCACAACAGGACGGAGCCAAGCTCAGCGCCTTCCTGCATCGCGACATCCATGGTGAGAAACCCGAGGTGCAGATCGAAATCGATCCCCGCCTGGTGATGATGCGTCAGGTTCGATTGCCATCGGCGGCAAAACGCAATCTTGTCGATGTGCTTGGCTACGAAATGGATCGGCTGTCGCCCTTCGAGGCCGATCAGGTCTATTACCATTTCACCCCACATACAGAGCAGCAGGGGACGGATTGGCTGGCAGGTCAGCTCACGGTGGTGCAAAAGCAGCGGCTGGATCCCTGGTATCAGATGCTCTCAGATCTGGGCTTGGCGATTGGCCGGGTGACCCTGGTGGATGAGAGTCTGCCGTTGATGCTGAAACCGCGCCAGAGCGGGGTCTCCCGCAGCGGCAGAAGCACCACGATGCTTCTCTGGGTAGCTGTGTTGCTGTTATCGGTGGTCACCGCAGGCGGGCTGGTTTGGCAGCAGCGACAGATTGCCATCGATCTGCAGCATAAAATGCAGGCAGCTCGGCAACAGGCTACCGAGAGTATGCGTCTTGAAGAGCAACTGACCGCCCGGCGCAAGACGATCGGAATGGTCTCTGCCCAGCGTCAGGACTACCTGGCGGTATCCGACATTCTGCTGGAACTGACCCGTCTGATCCCGGACGGCAGCTGGTTGCAGCGAGTCAATCTCAACTCAGACAGCCTGATCGTCAGCGGTGTGTCGGACCAGGCGTCGGCATTGATTGCCCTGCTGGAGGCCTCGCCGATGTTTGTCTCAGTACGCTTCAAGTCACCCGTGGTGAGGGACAGAAGGTCCGGTAAGGAGAGGTTCGATCTCACCATGAACCTGACACAAGGGCCCGAATCATGACCCCGCCGGTATGGACCAACAGGCAGTGCAACCTGGTGTTGCTGGGCAGCTTACTGCTGATACTGATGGTTTTACTCGTGCTCTATCTGGGCTGGCAGGGTCTGATGAGTGGTTACCAGGAGGTGGCGGAGGATGCGCGCCATCGAACGGCCCACTATCTGCGGGTTGCTGAGCGAAAGACAACCGCACGATCCGAGTTGGGATCCGCCGAGCTGACAGCGTTGATCAAGCAGAACTACCTGACAGCGGAGGCGCCTGGAATCGCCTATGCGGAGTTACAGCAGCAGATCAAAGAGATCATCGGTTCGGCTGGCGGTGTCGCACTCAGTACCCAATTGGTCCAGGAGCCCCAGCCGGAACAGGAGTCGGCGGAAAAAATCATTGTCAGAGTGCGTATGCAGGGTGACAGCTACAGCCTGCAGAAGCTGGTGCAAGCCATCGAGCAGCAGAAACCCCTGCTGTTTTTTGAGCGTCTGACCATCTCTGCACCGGCCAAATCCAAGCCTAAAACAGCAGAACAGCTGGATATCCGTTTTGATGTTTACGGCTACTTCTGGAAAGAGACGTCATGAAAATGTTGGCCAGCGCTCTGGCGTTACTGCTGATTGGATCGATCGCCTACACCTGGCTGGGTTGGCCTGAGCGTTATCAACAGGCGCTGACTGTTAGCGCAGCTCAAGGCAAGCAGAGTCAGGCGGGTCTCGAAGCCGACAACGGACCGGTATTGAAGCAGCAGGCGCAACAGTACCGGCTGATCGCACAGCGTACCCTGTTCCGTTCCGACCGGCAGGGTTTTGAAGCCCAGGTGTCGGAGGCCTCCAATCAGCGCAGCCGTCCGTCGGTGCCGAAAGTCAGGTTGCTGGGAGTGATCCTTACACAAGGCGAGCCAGCATCCGCGATGATCATGGAAGAGAAGAGCAAAAAGAGCCGGCTGTTGAAACTCGGTGATGAACTGGGGCAGTGGAAAATTCAGGATATTGCCTCAGATCATCTGCTTCTGGGCTGGGAAGATCAGCAGCAGAAGATTCAACTGCGAAAATATTAGAGACTAGGCTGGGGCCTGTTAACACGAGATGCTGCGTTTTAACCAACTTGCGATCAGGCGGGGCAGTAAGCTGCTGTTTGAGGGCGCTGACTTCATCCTGCACGCCGGCTGGAAGGTCGGTGTCACCGGCGGAAACGGTACCGGTAAATCGAGTCTCTTCAGCCTGATTATCGGCGATTTGCATGCCGATCACGGCGATCTCTCCCAACCACCAGGCCTGGCCATTGCCCATGTGGCCCAGGAGACACCGACACTCTCACGCAGCGCCATCGATTATGTCGTCGATGGGGATTCCGAATACCGAAAACTTGAAGCTGAGCTGAATCAGGCCGAGGCCGATGGTGATGGCGTGGCGGTCGCCAGGCTACACGATGCGATGCATGCGGCAGATGGTTACCGGGCCAACTCCAGAGCTGGTGAGTTGATGCACGGCCTGGGCTTTTCCAGTGAGGATTTCGAACTCCCGGTAAGCCAGTTTTCCGGTGGTTGGCGAATAAGGCTCAATCTTGCTCAGGCGTTAATGTGCCGCTCCGATCTGTTGCTGCTCGATGAGCCCACCAACCACCTGGATCTTGATGCGGTGATCTGGCTGGAGAGCTGGTTACGCAACTATCAGGGTACCTTGTTGATGATCTCCCACGATCGGGATTTTCTCGATCAGGTGACCGACCATATCGTCCATCTGGAACAGCAGAAGGCCGAGCTCTACAACGGTAACTACAGCGGTTTCGAGCAGATACGGGCGGCCCGCCTGGCGAATCAGCAACAGGCCTATGAAAAACAGCAGCGAGAGATTGCCCATATCGAGAGTTATGTGAACCGCTTTCGTGCCAAGGCGACCAAGGCGAGGCAGGCCCAGAGTCGATTGAAGGCGCTGCAGCGTATGGTCCAGATCGGCCCGGCCCATGTGGACTCACCATTCCATTTTGAGTTCGCAGAGCCTGAGAAGAACCCCCATCCGCTACTCAAGCTCAACCAGGTCGCAGCCGGTTATGCCGATAGTCCGATTCTGGATAGTGTCACGTTGCTGTTGGAGCCCGGTCATCGGATCGGTTTGCTGGGGCCCAATGGGGCGGGTAAGTCGACCCTGATAAAGATCCTCGCGGGCAGCTTGAAGCCACTCAGCGGTGAATACGATCAGGCCCAGGGGCTGCGTATCGGTTACTTTGCGCAGCACCAGTTGGAGCAACTGGATGGGCAAGCCAGTCCGCTGCTGCATCTGCAACGGCTGGATCCGAAGGCGAGTGAACAGGCACTGCGCAACCATCTGGGGGGCTTCGGTTTTCACGGTGACCAGGCGCTCGATCCTGTGGCTCCCTTCTCCGGCGGGGAGAAGGCGCGTCTGGTACTGGCCCTGCTGGTCTATCAAAAACCCAATCTGCTGCTGCTGGATGAGCCGACCAACCATCTCGACCTGGAGATGCGACATGCGGTCGGCCAGGCACTGCAGGATTTCCAGGGGGCGATGGTGATCGTCTCTCATGACCGTCATCTGTTGCGAATAACCACCGATGAGCTCTGGCTGGTACATCGGAATCGGGTCGGGTTGTTTGATGGGGACCTGGATGAATACCCGAATTGGTTGGCTTCCGAACGACGGGAAGAGAGCGGTCGATCGCAACCCGCTACATCCGCTGATCACAGCGCCGCCAGCCGAAAAGAACGTAAACGGCAGGAGGCCGAGCAGCGCAAGCGGTTGCAGCCGCTCAGGCAAGCGTTGGGAAAGTTTGAACAACAAATTGAACAACTGCAACAAAAGCAAAAGGATATCGAGCTCATGTTGAGCGATAATTCGCTCTACGATGAGTCGCGCAAAGAGGAATTGAAACGCTGGCTTGCGGAAAAACGCGATGTGGACAGCAAACTAGACGATTATGAAGAACGCTGGCTTGAGACCAGTGAGCAATTAGAGGCTGTACAAAGCGAAGAAAAGGACTAAAGTGTCACTCAGTAAGGATGGGTTTCAGTTCAAATATTTGCTTTTTTTGACAGAAACATGGTCAGTGATTGACCGCACGCCCCGGTTGTTTTAGTGCATGGTATGGCCGCTGCGCGTAGATTTGGATACATGCACGTTTTTTGAGAGTTGATGATGAACATCTATGTTGGAAATCTGCCTTGGAGCGTTAAGGATGACGAATTGAGAAAGCTGTTCTCAGAGTTTGGCGATGTTTCAGCCGCCAATGTCATTATGGATAAGTTTTCAGGTCGCTCCAGAGGGTTTGGATTTGTAGAAATGCCAAACACAGACCATGCGGAAACAGCGATCAAATCGCTGAATGATAAAGAGGTAGGGGGGCGCAGTCTGCGCGTCAATGAGGCAAAGCCTCGTGAGGAACGACCGCAGCGCAGCCATCAGAAGCATTAGTTATGCAGAGTGCCTGAGCTGTTGCCAGACTCAGGCCTGGTTCTTGGATTAGTGTTGACAGGCCCTAAGGGCAAAGTGTGCTTGGCTTTGCTCCATGGGTTGTGCTGTGCACGTTTTCAGGGGGCGAAAGTCAGAAAACAGGCAGTCGCCATCCGCAGAACTGTTCGGGTCCGAGTTCCATCCTTGCCAGATACCGATCCCTATGCACTATAATTAGCCGGCTGCGGTTTTTCGTGCAGGATTTGGATCTGTAAACTCATGAAAGTGTTATTTCTATTTTTCTTCTTGATTTTGGGCGCCTTCCTCGCCTGGCCATACACGGCGGTCTATCGCTTGGAGCAGGCCCTGATTTACGATGATCAGCAGGCCTTGCAGCAGATGATCGATGTGGAGGCGGTCCGGGAGCAGATCAAGCGCAAGCTCAACAAGAATGTTGAGAGCAATATCGGAGATGTCTCCAACGGCTTCATCGATTGGTTGCAGCACGGGATTCAGCGTCTGGGTTCAAATGCTGTGGATGAGATGGTCGATCTGAATTGGGTTGTCAGACAGTTACGCGCCCACAATCCCCAATTTGACAAGGGAGGCGTCTACGACAAGCTGACCTACGCTTTTTTTGACGGTCCCGACAGATTGCTTCTGCGCATCGGTGAACTGGATGATAGCCCGGTTCACGCCCACTTGAGTCTGCAGGGTACCAACTGGCGTATCACCGCTGTCTATAATTGACCATGGCAGCCCATCCCATGGTTCATGGATTGATCCTGGGTGGTCGTTGTTGGGGTGTTCTATCCCATTGATTTTCTGCTAATAGGCTGGCTATTTTTCCGTTCCGTGTGTGGCGCCCGGAGCTCCCTCTGTTCCCGGTCCCTGTCACCCCCACTCTGAAATGCAAAATCCCTAAAGAAATTGTGAAACCGGTCGATGTTACAGGCTGTAGCATGGCTCTGCCATCGTAAACATCAGAGAGACCGATAATAATGGTATGTGGCTGTTAACAGCGACTATCATGGAGAATCTAGGGAATCGAAACATGTCTGAAATCAGTTTCAATCAAGCCCTTTTTGAAGCTTGTCCGACCGGGATGTTGGCAATCGATGAGGATGTCTGTATACGCTGGATGAATCCTGCGTTGGAGACGATGCTTAACCTCTCGGTTGATGAGCTCGTGGGAAAGGATAAAGAGACGCTGCCCGAGGGGCTACATGCCCTGTTTGATGAGACAGATATGCTACATCTCTCTCTCAACGGTGACGGGGAGCGATGGTTACGACGGGATGTGCGGCAGGTGGAAGACGGCTCGCAAGCGACCCTCAGGCTGCATTTCTATCAGGATGTCAGTCAGCAGGTCATGGCCCAGCGTGAGAGTGAAGAGCTGCGAAAGCAGGTCGAGGATCTCACCATCACTGATGAACTGACCCGGATGTCCAACCGCAGAGCCATTATCCAGGCTCTTGATGCACAGGTAACGCGAAGCCGGCGCTATGGTAATCTTCTGACTCTCAGTGCGATGCGTTTGACTCATCCGGATGGTTTGGATCAGGCTCTGCCGGATGAATCGATTCTGGTGATGTCGCAATATCTGCGTGAGCGGCTGAGATGGGCCGATGTGATCGGTCGTTTTGAGAGCCAGCTGTTTCTGCTGGTGATGCCGGAAACCAGTATCGAGGATGCGGAGAATCTACTGCAGCAGATCGTCCAGGAGTGTCAGGAAGGCGCGCTCAAGGATCTGGCCGATAATCCTCTGCCGGATTTACAGTTCGGTGTCTCTGAATGGATGAAGGGAGATGATCCGCAACGCCTGATAACCCGTACGATTGAATCGATCTGAGAGGCACTAACTGACGGGCCTTAGAGGATTTGAGGGTTCAGGCAGGGTAGCTTGCAACGGAGGTTGAATGCCTGATACTCAAGCAATCAGTTTCGACAACGGCATCAGCCGTAAAGAGCTCAACGAGGTGCGGCAACGTTTCATGCGGCTGCACCGAGCGCGTCTGAGACGGATTCATCTGGAGTTGCGACCCAGTCAGCAGGAGTTTCTCGATCTGCTGCCGCTGTTGTTCCATATCAATCATCCCATGTTGCCGGGATTTGTCAGCAGCGACACGGTCACCGGTATCCCCGACTACAGTCCCTCGAAGAAAGCCCTGGATGCTGCGGCGAAACTGAGTCGCAGTTTTCAATACAAGAAGCGGGCCCAGCGGGTCTACCATATTCACGGACTCTACCTGATGGGCAGTACCGGTACCATTGGCCAGTCGTTTGGCAGTGATTTCGATCTCTGGCTCTGTCACGATCCGATGCTGGATCAGCATCAAAGGGATCAGCTTCAGCAAAAAGTGAAACTGATCGAAAAGGCTGCGGCGGAGTTAGGTCTGGAACTGCATATCTTTCTGATCGACCCGGAGCGCTTCCGGCGTGGGGAGAAGTCCCGTTTGTCCCGGGAGAGTGCCGGTACCACCCAGCATCACCTGTTACTCGAAGAGTTCTATCGCAGTGCGGTGTTGCTGGCAGGACGTTACCCTCTCTGGTGGCTGGTGCCGCCGGAACAGGAGGAGGATTATCAGACCTATGTTGAGTATCTGCTATCCCATCGTTTCATCAAGGCGAGTGAGGTGTTTGACCTGGGAGGATTGAATCGGGTTCAGGCCGGGGAGTTCTTCGGAGCGGCGTTGTGGCAGCTCTATAAAGGCATCGATTCACCCTACAAGTCGATCCTGAAGATTTTTCTCATGGAGGCCTACAGCCACCACTATCCCCATCCGAAATGGTTGGCCCAGCAGGCTAAGGAGGCGATCTATGCGGGTGAAACCGATATCGATATGCTGGATGCCTATATCCTGCTGTACCAGAAGGTGGAAGAGTTTTTAAAAGCTAACAAAGATACCGACAGGCTGGAGCTGGCCCGTCGCTGTTTCTACTTCAAGGTTGGTGAGCATCTGAGTCAGGTCAGAAAAGGGCAGGGTAACTGGCGTGGCCGTATGATGCTTAAACTGACCCGGCAGTGGGGCTGGAGTCAGACTCAACTACAGATGCTCGACACCCGCTCGGAATGGAAAATTGACCGGGTAATCAAAGAGCGGAATGCACTGGTCAGTGTATTGACCCGCAGCTATCGTTTACTTACCGACTTTGCCAGAAAATTTGCCAAAGAGAGTCATATCGATCCCCACGAACTCAATCTGCTGGGACGAAAGCTCTATACAGCCCTGGATCATAGGCCTGGTAAGATCGATCATATCAATCCGGGCATCTCGAAGAATCTCTCAGAGGATTATCTGACCCTTAGTTACCGTCCAGCCCGGGATGGCAGTACAGCCTGGATGCTCTATCGCGGCAATATCGAAGATGAGCAACTGTTCGAACAACGACCGATCAAGATCTCCACCAATCTGATTGAAATTCTGGTGTGGAGTCATGTCAATCAGGTCTGGTCGAGGCATACCCGTATTGTTCTGGTATCAGGTGAATCTGAGCTTACGAGAAAAGAGCTGCTCTCTCTGCAACGTAGTGTTGCCAAACTGTTTCCTGACCTGATGCCGCCTTCGGCAGGCATGAAAACTCTGGCGATGCCGGCCTATGCGGTTTCCGTGGGGCTATTTCTCAATATTGGCACAGACCCCATGGAGTTTTTAACCAGAGAAGGCAAGCAGTTAACCAGTGAGCGTCACGATCCTCTGAGCTTCGCCTCTGCCAGATCCAATCTTGTGATCAATCTGGAAAAGCTGGTGTTGACCAGTTGGGGTGAAATTATGGTAACCCGGCATGAGGGGCCGGAAGGCTTGATGGACGCGCTCTGCAGTGTCTTGAATATGCCGAGCAACGAGAGTGATAAGCGGCCAAGCATCAACGCGGTCAGTTTCTCCGGTGTACGGGGCAGTCAGATCGGTTGCCGGGTCAATGAACTGTTTGAACAAGTCATCGATAGGTTCAAGCAGGAGTCGTTCAAATATGGGCGCTATCTGTTCAGAATGGGAGCGGATTTCTACATCGTCCAGAGAAAACGGCAAGAGTTTGTCTGGCGCAGTGTCGAGTCGTTTGAAAGCCTGTTGGAGGAGTTGATGCAGCCTCAACAGGTATTCCGCCCACTTGGGTTCGATGCGGAAGTGCTGGAGGAGAGTCCCTTTCCGCTCCTCTATGAAGTTAATAAACCGGATGTGATTCAGCTCTTTTTCCAGGTCACAACCCATGGTATCGATATCCATATTCTCGATGAGCAAGGTTCCCTGTTTAGACAGTCCCTGAAAGCCGACAGCCCGCGTTTCTTGATGTTACAGCAGCGACGTTTTCTGAATAGTCTGCAACAGCTCAGAAACCTGGTGTTGAGTAGCGAGAGTGATCTGTTGGCTGAACCGGAATTCTATGAGTTGATGCTGGGGAAGAACAGTCAATGGCGGATCAAACAGCGCCGGGTACCGCTGAAGAGCTCGGATGATTATATGGAGGTTGTATTGGTTGCTGACGGCACTGATGCGGATGCCAGACTGGTGTCG
Organism: Candidatus Thiodiazotropha taylori; assembly: GCA_019100305.1. Taxonomy (GTDB): domain Bacteria; phylum Pseudomonadota; class Gammaproteobacteria; order Chromatiales; family Chromatiaceae; genus Thiodiazotropha. The sequence goes on from JAHRHW010000050.1 coordinate 15,337, forward strand.
CTGATCTGTGGTGAGCGGGAGTTCACTCATATGGAGTATGGCGATGCACTCTATTCAGTCGTCGCTGAGTACATCAACAGTTTAAGAAAAAGTGATAGTAAGTATCCAATCTATATGACATCAATCCGCCTAAGTGGGTTGCAGGTCATGCCGACGCTTGAGACAGTCAATCTTCTCAATCTGAAAAAGCGGGTTGAAAACAGAATCAATCAGTAACCGACTCCTCGCTCCCTTAAACGAATGGCGCCCTGTCTTTATGCAATGCTCCTTTGGACCTGTTAACACGGCTCTGACGACGCCCTGTCACAATTACCTGAACTGAACAAATTATACAGAGAGAGAATTTGTATATTTTAAATATCCGACGATACTCCCTAGGAAGGGGATTGCATCCTCCAGTCTTGCTCGGCTGATAATGGTGGTCATATGCTGGCAGGCGCTTCTATCTAGAGTATCTCCGGCCTTTGCCGGCTAAACATTGTTATGAGTCTGGTGCTTCAACTGGCCCGGGGTGAAGCGAAGATTAATGGAGTGAACCATGGCCACGATATTGGTAGTGTTACTAGTTATTGTTTTCGCAGTTCCCCTGATCTATCTGTCAACCCTGAAAGGTGAATTCGTCGTCAGCCGGAGTCTGGCGATCGGGGTTGCCAAGGAAGAGGTTTTTGAAAAAATAAAAGACTTCAAGAGTTGGCCGGAATGGAGTCCCTGGTTGATGCATGAACCGGAGACACGTCTCGAAT
>JAHRHW010000416.1 GCA_019100305.1 Candidatus Thiodiazotropha taylori
CGGGAGATCTGGTCCTTCGGCAGCGGCTATGGCGGCAACGCTCTGCTGGGCAAAAAATGCTTTGCCCTGCGTATCGCTTCGGTGATGGGCCGGGATGAGGGCTGGCTTGCCGAGCATATGCTGATCATGGGTGTCGAAACCCCTGAAAAGAAAAAGCACTATGTTGCTGCCGCCTTCCCCAGTGCCTGCGGCAAAACCAACTTCGCCATGCTCAAGTCGCCGACAGGATTCGAGGATTGGAAAGTCACCACCATCGGTGACGACATTGCCTGGATAAAACCCAACCCGGAAGATGGTAAGTTTTATGCTATCAATCCTGAATACGGTCTGTTCGGTGTCGCCCCGGGAACCAATGAATCATCCAATCCAAACGCACTCGCCGCGTTGCAGGAGAACTGCATCTTCACCAACTGTGCCCTGACCGATGATGGAGACATCTGGTGGGAGGGATTGACCGAGGATCCCCCGGAACACATGATCGACTGGCGCGGCGATGATTGGGTGATCGGCTGCGGTCGCCCGGCGGCGCATCCGAACGCACGCTTTACCGCCCCCGCCTCAGCCTGCCCCTCGATCGACCCTGAATGGGAAAATCCGGACGGCGTACCGATCACCGCGTTTCTGTTTGGCGGACGGGTCAGCCACAACTTTCCACTGGTGTTTCAGAGCTACAACTGGGAACACGGGGTCTACATGGCGGCCACCATGGGCTCAGAGGCAACCGCCGCCTCCATCAATCAGGCCTCGATGCGACGCGATCCGATGGCGATGCTGCCGTTCTGTGGCTACAACATGGCGGAATACCTCAAGCACTGGTTGCGAATCGGACGGAAGAACGTTGCGACACCACCCGCCATCTTCCGCGTCAACTGGTTTCGCAAGGATGAGCACGGTCGTTTCATCTGGCCTGGATTCAGTGAAAACATGCGCGTGCTGAAGTGGGTTGTGGACCGCTGCAACGGCACCGGCCATGCAGTGGAGAGCCCGTTGGGCTGGGTCCCCTCACATGCAGCGATCAACTGGGAGGGACTCGATTTCAATAAGGACGATTTCTTTGAAATCATGAATATCGATCGGGAGATTGCGCGCCATGAAACCGTTGACCAAGAAGAGCTGTTCACCCGCTTCGGCGATCACCTGCCCAGAGAGATGGAGCTTGAGCGGGAACTGCAACTGGCGCGCTTGTACCACTCGCCAAAATACTGGGACCTCTCCGCCAGCTGTGATTGAACGATAGCGCATCGCGTTGCAGTGTCTGACCGCCACTTGGCCCGGCCCTCGATTGTTATCCAGGGCTGCGGTAGGCTGTGACGATGGAACAGGTTCCAAACAGCGCATTCAGTATCCGGCGGCTCAACCCGTTCAATGGTCTACTCCAGGTCTTCGAACTTGATGCCGCCCGTGCACTCAGCGCCAACGGCCTGGTTTGGGAGATCCAGGTACTCAGCGACTCCCCCAAGGGACTTTGGGCCAACACTCCGCTGGGTGCCCAGCAATATTTCACTTTTGGACGCTGGTCCGAAACTGGCGGACTCAAACAGGTGCCCGTCAATCCCCTGTTCGACATCCGCACCATGATCGCTGCCAGCGACCGGCTGATCGAAAGCCTGCAGCCCGTATTGAGCCAGCTGCCATTCCCAATGGTGGATCGCTATGAGCAGTGGCTGTTGGATGAGACCGATCAGCAACCGTTGGCACTGCTGCAGAGCTGTCGCACAGAAAATGAAATGGCACTGTCCGACAGACCAGCCAAATGGATCGCGGCAGAATCGGAGGATGTCAGATTCATCTCATCTCATTTGAATCAACGGGGCCTGCCCGACCATGACGGAGACAACCCCGGGCAGCACGCTTCGATTCTTGAGGTAGCGGTTCGGCACAGAGCCGGATCCCCATCCTGTACAGCCTGGTTCTACCGGAATGGAGAGGATGAGATGGTACTGTATGAAGAGAACCGACCTTGCAATCTAGAGTTTCCCGCACTACTGCTTGCCGAATCGGGCTATGATGCGGAAAACGCTCCGTTGATCGAAGATTACATCGCCTGGAAGGCTCCACAGCTTCTGATGCTTCCCTATATAAGTGGCGAGTGTCGCCAAAGACTGGAACAATTGGCGGTGAAACAACCGGAACAGATCGACCGCTTCTGGCTCCTCTATCCGGAAATACACAATAACGACCTGTTGAAACGGGCTCGGGTTGAAGCAAGAATTCGCTCAGCCAACCGGAACTGACCCCGAATACCATGAAATATCTGAATCAAAAACAACAACTCTCGATGCCGGATAGCGGCCTGGCTATTCTGCTGATCAACTTGGGCACACCCGACGCCCCAACCACCAGCGCTGTGCGACGCTACCTGGCGGAGTTCCTCAGCGATCCGAGAATTGTGTCGATTCCGAAACTGATCTGGCAGATCATTCTGCACGGCATCATCCTGCGGGTCAGACCCAAGCGCTCCGCCAAGGCCTATGCCTCAATCTGGACCGACGAAGGATCACCGCTGCTGGTGATCTCAAAACAGCAGCGGGACGCCATCGAGCAAGCGATCGAGTCAAGATTCAGCGGCCAGGTAAGTGTCGCTCTGGCGATGCGCTATGGCAATCCATCAATCGCAGACACCCTGAAACAGTTGCGTGAGCGGAATATTCAAAGACTGCTGGTATTGCCCCTCTATCCCCAATACTCGGCCACCACCACCGCTTCGATCTTCGATGCGGTCACCGCCGAACTGCAACAGTGGCGCTGGATACCCGAGGTCAGATTCATCCAGCGCTACCATCACGAGCCGGACTATATCGACGCCCTGAGCAGCCAGATCGCCGACTACCGGATGACCCATGGGGGCGCAGAGAAACTGCTGTTCTCCTTTCATGGCATCCCCAAAGACTACTACGAGGCGGGGGACCCCTATCCGGATCAGTGCCGGGCCACGGCCCAGGCGGTGGTCGACCGACTGGGGTTGAAAGAGCAGCAGTGGCTGCTCGCCTTCCAATCCCGTTTTGGCGCCCAGGAGTGGGTCAAACCCTACACCGATGAGACGCTCAAACAGTGGGCAGCCGAAGGGATTACAAGCGTGCAGGTGGTCTGTCCCGCTTTCGCCACCGACTGCCTGGAGACCCTGGAGGAGATCGGAGTGGAGAACAGGGACTATTTTCTTGAGGCAGGAGGCTCGGAATACAACTATATCCCGGCCCTGAATGACGAACCGGAGCATATCGAAATGTTCGCCAATCTGATTCACCGTCACGCCTCGGGCTGGCCGGAGGCCAAACCGCTGCCCCCGGCATCAACCGTGAGTGACTGAGTGTTCAATGCAAACAGACAAACCATTGAAACTATCTGTCGG
>JAHRHW010000417.1 GCA_019100305.1 Candidatus Thiodiazotropha taylori
CCGGCCCGATCCTCGACGGCACCGGTAAAGGCGCCCCGCTTGTAACCGAACAGTTCACTCTCCAACAGCTCATCGGGGAGTGCGCCACAGTTCTCCACCACGAAGGGTTGTTGCCAGCGATTGCTGTTGTAGTGCAGTGCCCTGGCCGCCAGCTCCTTGCCGGTACCCGACTCGCCGGTCAACAGCACCGAGATATCGTAGGGGGATACCCGACGGATCTTTTCACATACCTGGTTCATGCAACTCTGTGAACTGCGTACGATCTGATCATCACAACTGTAGTCGTCCCGCAGTCGCTGACTCTTGTCATCCGCCATGCTCTGTAAGCGGCTGGGAGAGAGCTTCAGCTCGATGCTGAGGATCTCATTCTTGCGCTGCAGCTCGAACAGCTCGGCGGCATTTTTCAGCAACAGGATCAGACTGTCCGGATGCCAGGGTTTGGTAACGAACTGATAGATCCCCGCCTCGTTCACCGCGCTGATGATATCCTCGGAATCGGTATAGCCGGAGATGATCATGCGGATCACTTCGGGCCACTGTTCACGTACCTGCTTGAGAAACTCCACCCCGGTGATATCCGGCATGCGTTGATCACAAAGAATGATCTGCACCCACTGGTTCTGCAGAATGGCTCTGGCCTGCTCCACATTCTCTGCGGTCTGAATATCGAACTCATCCTCCAGAATCCGCTCCAGGGTCTCCAGGCTGCGGACCTCATCGTCCACAATCAATACGGTTGGACGGCTGTTCATGAGGCACACTTCCATTGGCTGTCGGTACGGCGATGACGGGCAATCGTCAACGGAGTACGGGATTTGGCGATCTTGTGCACGAAGTTGTAACGGGCGATATGGTAGCTTGGATCAAAGCCGTAGAAGTTACGTTTCATCTGCTCCAGTTCCTCCTCCCTGTATTGCGACAGGGGTTTTTGCAGCTCGTCCGCAGTACGGCGGGCACGCTTATAATGTAGACGCTTGGCAAACGCCGGGGCGGCGATCATCGCCTCAGCCAGCTTTCTCACCTGTTCAAGATAGGCATCGCCACGCTGATCAATCACCCGATCCACCAGCTGCAGTTCTGATGCCTGGGCGGCGCCCATGGGAAGCCGGTTTTGGATTATGGTCCGGGCATGCTGCTCACCCACATAGCGGGGTAACAGATAGCTCCAATACTCCGAACCATAGAGATTGCCCATGTCTTTGTAGTGCGGATTGAGGATCACCCCGTTACGGGCCCAGACCTCATCCGCAGCACGGGCGAGAAACACCCCACCGGCGCCCGCATTGCCCTGCAGTGCGGCTATCGTCAGATGGGATTCTGTGTTGATGATCTCCAACGCCAGATCATCGATGGCATTGATATTCTCCCAGGAGGCATCCGCCGCACTTTCAGCAGCCTCGATCAGATTGAGATGCATGCCATTCGACCAGTAGTCCGGGCCACCGAGTAACACGATGGCCTGAGTATCGCACTGTTTTGCCTGCCGATAGGCTTGCAGCAGGATTTGGCACTGTGCGCAGCTCATGGCGCCGTTGTAAAAAGGGAAGTGCAGATAACCCACCCCATCGGCCTCTTCATACCAGACCTCCCGGTAGCCACTCTCTTGCGTTGGTCTGACTTCCGGCAGCTGTGACAACTGACCCGCCAATAACATACTGGCCGGCAGTTTGAACCGCATCTCGCCTTCGCTGAGCTTCAGATGTCCGACCCAGACCGCCCCATCGATGGTGGCGATACAGATCGCTGGCCCGGACTTGGCGATCACCTCCCCCGGTCTACCCTTCAACTGGTACTCAATCCTGGCATCGTAGAGATAACAGGAATGGTCAAACAGGGTATCTTTGACGCCGGGCACACCATCACCGCTCTGCAGTTTGCGCATCACCAGCTCAGTGGTGTCCTGCTGCCAATCGATCTGGCGCTGCTGCTGTGTCATCAATGGCTGCCACTGGCCAGAGTCCGACGCGTTGAGTTGCTGCTGCGGCAACGGTTCATAGTCACCGCTTTGAAACCGCGCCACCGCAAGCAACACCGCACTGACTGCTGCCTCGGTGACTTCATTGCGATAGAGGCTACCTTTACTCGCCTGGCGCATGGCAAATTCACAACTGGCCCAGATGTCGCCTCCATCCATCTCACCATTGGCTTGCAGTACGGTGACACCCCAACGGGTTCTACCCTGCAGAATGGCCCAATCCAGCGACGAAGGCCCCCGATCTCCGGGTATCCCTGGATGAACCACAAAACAGCTATGCTGTCGCCAGATCGATTCTGGGATCGCCCGTTTCAGAAAGGGTGCAATGATCAGATCGGGTGTCGCAAGCAGCACCGCCTCCCTGGCGACGCTGTCGTTGATATCGAACTCCACCGAAACCTGGTGACCCAGAGCCTCCAGTTCGACAAACAGCCGTTGGGTGAGGCTGTTGAAGGCGTGAGTTAGAAACAGGATACGCATATCAGCACCTGCTCAGCAGATTCTGGGGAGCTGTTCCCCGCTGAGCCAATCGACCACCCGGCTGCCGCCGAACAGAGTCTCCATCTGCACGAAGTGATGGGGATCCTCAACCACCCGGCCGATAATGGCACTCTCCCCACCCAGTGGATGCGCCCGCATCACCGGCAACAGCCGCTGGGCATCCGCCTCGGAACAGATACAGATCAGTTTGCCCTCATTGGCCACATAGAGTGGGTCCAGACCCAACAGCTCACAGGCCGAAGCCACAGCAGGCTTGACCGGTATCTCGGCCTCGCTCAACTGCATACCCACCTGTGACTGCTGAGCCAGTTCATTCAGGGTGGTTGCCAGACCACCCCGGGTTGGGTCGCGCAGACAGTGGATCTCCGGCGCCACCGCCACCATCTGCTCCACCAGGGTGTGGAGTGCGGCTGAGTCGGAGGTAATGGAGGTTTCAAATTCCAGGTTCTCCCGGCTCGACATGATGGTGACACCATGATCACCCATGCTGCCACTGACGATGATCCGATCCCCTGGAACAGCCCGGTCACCGGAGATCTCTATCCCAGCGGGTACCACTCCGATACCGGTGGTGGTGATGAAGACACCGTCACCCTTACCCTTCTCAACCACCTTGGTATCGCCGGTCACAATAGGCACCCCCGCTTCACTGGCAGCATGACTCATACTGATCACGATCTTTTCCAGGTCGGCCAGGGGGAAACCCTCTTCCAGAATGAAACCGGCGGATAGATAGGTGGGGCTGGCACCGGACATGGCCACATCATTGATGGTGCCGTGCACTGCCAGTGAGCCGATATCACCACCGGGGAAAAACAGCGGCGAGATCACATGCCCAT
>JAHRHW010000418.1 GCA_019100305.1 Candidatus Thiodiazotropha taylori
AATTTAATTGTCGTCATCAAGGACGTTACTTCAGGGATATGTAGCAAAGGATTGCACAGGGAAGAAATGCTTAGCCAACCAAGCCGACGACTGTAAGCCCAACCGCAAGGATTGCGGTTGGGCTTTTTCTTTTCAGCTCGGATAGAAGCTCCATGACAGGGTGGCCTCGCACCGTGGCGCCGCGATGAGAAATCCCCAGAGCTACTCCCTGGAAGCCCGTTTCCGCTCATGCTCCTTGAGGTATTTCTTACGAATACGAATCTCCTGGGGTGTAACCTCCACCAGCTCATCGTCTTCAATAAATTCCAGTGCCTGCTCCAGACTGTATTGCAGAGGCGGAGTCAGAATGATGGCGTCATCCTTGCCGGCTGCTCGAATGTTTGTCAGCTGCTTACCTTTAAGCGGATTGACCACCAGATCATTGTCTCGGGCGTGAATCCCCACAATCTGCCCCTCATAGACTTCATCACCCGGTGAGGTGAAGAGTCTGCCCCGCTCCTGCAGGTTATACAGGGCAAAGCCGAGAGATTTGCCCTGACTGTTGGAGATCAGCACGCCGTTTTTACGTGGCGCGATACCCCCATGCTGGGCTGGACCGTAGTGGTCGAAGACATGGTAGATCAGGCCGGTACCTGAGGTGCTGGTCATGAACTCTGTTTGAAAACCGATCAGACCGCGCGAGGGTATGATGTAGTCGAGGCGCACTCTTCCCTTACCGTCCGGCACCATGTCCTTAAGTTCACCTTTGCGGTTACCCAGGGCCTCCATGATCGTTCCCTGGTCGTTCTCCTCCACATCCACGGTCAACTGCTCGTAAGGTTCACAGATCTCACCGTCGACCTCGCGGAAAATCACCTCGGGACGGGAGACGGCCAATTCGAATCCCTCCCGTCGCATGCTTTCAATCAGCACCGAGAGATGCAGCTCACCCCGTCCGGAAACTTTGAACTTCTCAGGGTCGGTTCCCTCCTCGACACGCAGCGCAACGTTGTGGATCAACTCCCGTTCAAGTCGCTCCTTGAGCTGTCTCGAAGTCAGGTACTTGCCCTCCTTACCGGCAAAGGGCGAGGTATTGACCTGAAATGTCATGGAGACGGTCGGTTCATCCACCGTCAGTGGGGGCATGCTCTCCACATGCTCAGGATCACACAGGGTATCCGAGACGTTCGGCGCCTCCATACCACTGATCGCAATGATATCTCCGGCTGTCGCCTCATTGACTTCAAATCGCTCAAGCCCCAGATAGCCATAGACCACGCCGATCTTGGCGCGATGCTGCTCCCCGTCGTACTTCACCACCATCACCTGCTGATTGGGTTTGATACTTCCCCGGGTCACCCGACCGACCGCGATGGCACCGACGTAACTGTTGTAATCCAGATTCGAGATCTGCATCTGGAAAGGCGCTCCAGGATCCACCTCAGGCGCAGGACAGTGACTGACAATGGCTTCGAACAGCGGTGTCATGTCACCTTCGGTTATATCGCTCTCCAGACCAGCATAGCCCCCTACCGCGGAGGTGTAGACAATCGGAAAATCGAGCTGATCATCACTCGCCCCCAATCGATCAAAGAGCTCAAACACCTGATCGATTACCCAGTCCGGACGGGATCCGGGCTTATCGATCTTATTCACCACCACAATGGGCCGAAGACCGTGTTGAAAGGCTTTCTGGGTTACAAACCGGGTTTGCGGCATTGGGCCTTCCTGGGCATCCACCAGTAGCAGTACCGAATCCACCATCGAGAGCACCCGCTCCACTTCACCACCGAAATCCGCATGCCCGGGGGTGTCGACGATATTGATACGGTAGTCGTTCCAACGGATCGCGGTATTCTTGGAGAGGATGGTGATACCCCGCTCCCGCTCCTGGTCATTGGAATCCATCACCCGCTCGACCTTGCCGAATCGTTCGCCGAGGGTACCGGACTGTTTCAGCAACTCATCCACAAGGGTGGTCTTGCCATGGTCAACGTGAGCGATTATGGCGATATTTCTAAGATTCTCGATCATCAGGGTGGTCCAGCAAACAAAAATGAGGGCGGATTATACCCATGATTACGGGATCGGATCTCTTTATTTAATTTATTCTTTTAATACATGGAGTTACATCGATATTCAAAAACAATAGAGAGAAACTATTGTCAACTTCTTTTGATTGCGAAAGTTTCAGATTTACCCACAGCTCCTGTGGATAACATTGTTGATAAACACTGAAAATTGCTGTCCAGGCCAGTAAATCCGGGACCGGACATTAAATCGTAAAAAAAATGAACAGCTGCTTTACTACCTTATAAATCAATGAATTAGATATTACACAGTGTACAAATCTCCAATTTTCGGAGTCTGTCGGTGAGCGGTTCGGTTTCAACTGAGCGACTGTGAACAGATTCGATTTCAGCACGTCAAGTTATTGACTTGGCACTCAATACCCATAATTAAATTATTGTTTTTAAATCTCTCCCAGAGTGACTCAACAGGGCTGAGTTAAGTCCTGCAGCCCAAGTTACGTCAATCAGGCTGGATGGAAATGTGAATTAAGAGATGAGAATAATCTAATAGATTTGACTGCTTCTAGAGCTTGCACTTGAGCAAAATAATAGCCAGGATAGTCAGACACACAACAGCACAGGCAGAGATAAAGCCTGGATCGATGACTGAGTCCTCTGATACCAAAGTGCTGAATAACAACCAACACAGCCTAAAGTAGTAGAAGTTAATGAACTCATCCGTCCTTGCTCCATTACGCGAGCACTTGGCTACGCGAGTCATCGGCCAGACCAGCTTTATCGATAGCATGCTGATCTGTCTGTTGAGCGATGGTCATCTGCTTATCGAAGGCCTCCCCGGGCTGGCTAAAACCACTGCGGTGAAAGCCCTGGCAGAAGCGATCGAAGGCGACTTCCACCGTATCCAATTTACTCCAGACCTGTTGCCAGCCGACCTGATCGGCACCGATATCTATCGCCACGAAAAAGGTGAGTTTGAGTTTCGTCAGGGTCCCCTGTTCCATAACATTCTGCTAGCTGACGAGGTCAACCGGGCCCCCGCCAAGGTTCAATCCGCACTGCTGGAAGCGATGGGTGAACATCAGATCACCGTCGGACAGACCACCTACCAGCTGCCGGAGTTCTTCATGGTGCTGGCGACCCAGAACCCGGTCGAACAGGAGGGCACCTACCATCTGCCGGAGGCGCAACTCGACCGTTTCCTGATGCAGGCGAATGTGGAGTACCCGGATCGCAATGAAGAGCTGCAGATCCTGGAGCTGGACAATGCCCAGCAACAGCAGAAGCCGACACCGCCAAG
>JAHRHW010000051.1 GCA_019100305.1 Candidatus Thiodiazotropha taylori
GTCACCAGAGGATCGACCAGGGTGTTGAACTGTTGTCGGCTCAAACTACCCTGCCAGCTCTCACCGGTTCCGATTGGGACTTCGATCTCTGTCTGTTCTGCCTGTGTAAGGGCCTCTTTGGCTGCGCAGGCGGCATGCATCAGACGCTTCGCCATCCCCTGACTGAGATTCTCATCGAGACCGGCTTGCTGCATGATCCATTCAGCCACACAGCGATCGAAATCATCACCACCGAGTGCCGAATCGCCACCGGTGGCCATTACCTCGAAGACACCTTTTTTGAGTCTGAGTATGGAGATATCGAAGGTGCCCCCACCCAGATCATAGATCGCATGCACCCCTTCAGCCCCTTTATCGAGACCGTAGGCGACGGCGGCGGCAGTTGGCTCATTGAGCAGTCTGAGGACGTGCAGTCCCGCCAGCTTGGCGGCATCCTTGGTAGCCTGACGCTGCGCCTCATCGAAATAGGCGGGTACGGTGATCACCACCCCTTCCAGCGGACCGCCCAGCGTTCCTTCGGCCCGCTCCGAGAGCTGCCTGAGCACTTCGGCTGAGACCTCCACCGGTGAGATATCCCCGGCTTCCGTTTTGATTCTGGGAACGCTGCTCTGCTGATCGACAAAGTGGTAGGGCAACTGACTGCCCAAGGTCTTGATATCGTCGACACCACGACCGATCAGCCGTTTTGCCGAGGAGATGGTATTCAGTGGATCATCCACTTCCGACTGCTTGGCTTCGTGACCGACCTGTATGCCGGACTGCTGATAGCGCACCACGGAAGGCAACAGATGACGCCCCTGCTGGTCCGGCAGTGTCTCGGCCTTACCGCTGCGAACTGTAGCAACCAGTGAGTTGGTGGTGCCGAGATCGATACCCGCAGAGAGTCGGTGCTGATGGGGGGCCTGAGCCTGACCGGGTTCAGCAATCTGAAGAAGTGCCATCTATCTCATTCCACTCAATTCAAACTATCTTCAAGGTCCGCCTCCACACGCTCCGTCTCCGCACGGAGCTTCTGTAGAAAGCGCATTTTCCGCAAAATCTCTCGAGCCTCTTGCAACTGCTCATCATTCGGCGTTTCAAACTGCATCGCCATCTGTGCCACCAGATCGGTGATCTGTTTGTTGATCCTGCCACTCAGGTCGAGCAGAGTCTCATAGGGCCCAGCCTGCTCACGCAGGCTCTCCAGCTCTTCCCGCAACTCCATCTGCTGCATCAGAAACTCCATGTCCTGGGTCGACTCGTTTTGGACATCCATCTCCACCCCATGCAGGGAGAGCAGATAGGCGGCCCGGGCTACCGGATCCTTGAGGGTTTCAAACGCCTCGTTGATCAATGATGCGCCCTGAACGGAGAGACGTCGCTCCTGTTCAGTACCGTTTGCATATCGGTCCGGATGGACTACCCGTTGCAGATCACGATAGCGATCCGCCAGGGAAGAGACATCCACAATGTAACCCACAGGCAGCCCGAAAAGATCAAAGTAATTTTTCGAAAAATCCAGCATATCGAAAAAAACGGCCGCCCTGAGGCAGCCGTCCCTTATTCTTTGTTAATGATGTTCTAAACCGTGAAACTTTCACCACAACCACATTCGCCATTGGCGTTTGGATTGTTGAACTTGAAGCCTTCGTTCAACCCCTCCCGGGCATAATCCACCTCGGTGCCATCCAGATAGACCAGGCTTTTCTCATCGATGATGACCTTTACTCCCCGGTCTTCGAATACCTGGTCATCATCCTGAACTTCATCGACGAACTCCATTTCATAAGCCATGCCGGAGCAACCTGAGGTGCGAACACCCAGACGTATACCAATGCCCTTCCCCCGATTGGCAAGGAAGTTCTGAACACGCTGTGCGGCGGCTTCTGTGATCGTGATACCCATGTCTCTACTCTATCAGATCGGCAAGCAACAGTGCCGAAATTATTTCTCGTTCTTGTCCGAATAGTCCTTGATCGCTGCCTTGATGGCGTCTTCCGCCAAAACCGAGCAGTGAACCTTGACCGGCGGCAGAGCCAGCTCTTCGGCGATTTCTGAATTCTTGATCTCCTGTGCCTGCTCCAGGGTTTTGCCCTTGACCCATTCGGTCAGCAGACTGCTGGATGCGATCGCAGAGCCGCAACCATAGGTTTTGAACCGGGCATCTTCGATCACACCATCGTCATTGACCTTGATCTGCAGACGCATCACATCGCCACAGGCGGGTGCGCCTACCATACCGGTACCGACTTGAGTGTCTTCTTTATCGAAGGCACCCACGTTTCGTGGATTTTCATAATGATCCAGGACCTTGTCACTGTATGCCATAATCTAACCTCGGAATGACGCGCTTAGTGCGCAGCCCATTGAATTGACTTCAGGTCGATGCCGTCCTTGAACATCTCCCATAAGGGCGACAGCTCCCGCAGTCGCTCCACTTCGCTACGGATCTTGTTGATCGCGTAGTCCACCTCTTCCACGGTGGAGAAGCGCCCCAGGGTAAAGCGGATCGAGCTGTGTGCCAGCTCATCCTCACGCCCCAGCGCGCGCAGTACATAACTCGGCTCCAGACTGGCTGAGGTGCAGGCGGAGCCTGAAGAGACCGCCAGATCCTTGAGCGCCATGATCAGGGATTCCCCCTCGACAAAGGCAAAGCTGACGTTCAGGTTACCGGCCACACGATGGCTCTCGTCACCATTCAGGTAGACCTCTTCCATATCCTTGATGCCGTCCCAGAGACGTTGCCGCAGACCGAGAATTCGTTCGTTCTCCGCTGCCATCTCCTGCTGGGCCAGATGGAAAGCCTCACCCATGCCGACGATCTGATGGGTCGCCAAGGTACCGGAACGCATCCCCCGCTCGTGGCCACCACCATGGGTCTGGGCCTCCAGACGAACTCTCGGTTTGCGCCGCACATAGAGGGCACCGATGCCTTTCGGTCCGTAAATTTTGTGCGCCGAGAAGGACATCAGATCGACCTTCAGGCTCTGCAGGTCGATCGGCACCTTACCGGCACTCTGCGCAGCATCCACATGCAGCAATATCTTGCGTTCACGGGTCATCTCGCCAATCGCTTCGATGTTCTGGATTACACCGATCTCGTTGTTGACGTGCATGATGGAGACCAGAATGGTGTCGTCACGCAGGGCTGATTCAAGCCTCTGCAGATCGATCAGACCATTCGGCTCCGGATCCAGATAGGTGATCTCATAACCCTGACGCTCAAGCTGGCGGCAGGTATCGAGTACCGCTTTGTGTTCGGTCTTGCAGGTGATGATGTGGCGGCCCTTCTTGACGTAGAACTCCGCAACACCTTTGATGGCCAGGTTGTTGGACTCAGTCGCACCGGAGGTCCAGACGATCTCCTTCGGATCGGCATTGACCAGATCCGCCACTTGTTGCCGGGCTTTGCCAACCGCCTCGTCTGCCGCCCAGCCAAAAGCGTGGGAGCGGGAGGCCGGATTGCCGAAATCACCATCCGGTGTCAGATAGCTGCACATCAATTCCGCAACACGGGGATCAACCGGTGTCGTTGCCGAATAGTCCATGTAAATGGGTAACTTCATCTCAAACTCCGACTCTAGAACTGATCAGGCCCCGGCAGGGCCGCTGGACATGTCCGTCATTGAAACATCCATACCCGGAGTCGCTTCCTGCTCTGGCTGTCCCTGTCGCTGAGCAACTTCACGAACCGCCTGACGGTCCATTAAATCCTGAAGGCTTATTTTGTTGAGATAGCCGTAAATCTGATTACTTAAATCCGACCACAGATCGTGGGTCAGACAGCGTTCATTGTTCTGACAGTTGTGGGCGCCGTTACAGCGTGTGGTATCGATATTTTCATCAACTGCAGAGATAACTTCACCAACGAAGATCTCATTTGCATTGCGCCCCAGACTGTAACCGCCGCCGGGTCCGCGTACACTGGCAACCAGGGATTTTTTGCGCAAGCGTGAGAACAGCTGCTCAAGATATGAGAGCGAGATACCCTGCCGTTGAGCAATATCCGCCAAGGTGATTGGACCTTCTCCATAATGGAGTGAAAGATCCAACATTGCAGTCACCGCATAACGGCCTTTTGTGGTCAGCTTCACTTCGTCAGCTCCATGAATATTTCCAAACGCTAATATACATTCCCAACCAAATTAGTCAAGATTATCCCACCCTGATCATTCGGTGGTTTTCTCGCTCTCTGTGGATACCTCATCCAGCTTTTTCAGCTCATCCGCTGTGGAGATGATCTCGCAGGAATCCAGATCCGGCAGTCGGGTGCCATCCTCATCGATGCCGAGCTTTTTCATCGCCTCGCACATCGACTGCATCTTGTTGTCCATGACGTGGATATGGTCCAGCATGCAGTTGATGGCATGCGCCACTGGATCGGTGGCATCCTTGGTTGCGCCATAGGCATCGAAACCGATCTTCTTGGCGATCTCTTCCCGGTGGCCTTTGGTCTCAGGCTTACTCGGTGTAATCAACTTGCCGGGGACACCCACAACCGTGGCCCCTTCCGGAACATCTTTCACCACCACCGCATTGGAACCGATCCGGGCCCCTTCACCGACCTCGATGGGGCCGAGTACCTTGGCGCCGGCACCTACCACCACATCGTTGTGCAGAGTCGGGTGTCGTTTACCCTTCTCCCAACTGGTGCCACCGAGGGTCACGCCATGGTAGAGGGTGCAATCGTCACCGATCACCGCTGTCTCGCCAATCACCACACCCATGCCGTGATCGATAAAAAACCGTCTGCCGATCACCGCTCCCGGATGGATCTCGATTCCGGTCAGCAGTCTGGCAAGATTGGATATGATCCGCGCCAGCCACTTCAGCCCCAGATTCCATAATCCGTGAGAGAGACGATGAAATATCACCGCATGCACACCCGGGTAGGTGGTGACCACCTCAAAGGCATTGCGGGCGGCAGGATCACGCTCGAAAACACTCTGGATATCCTCTTTCCAGCGTGAGACTTTACGTTCTCCTGATTCTTCCAACTGCTTACCTACGACTGGTTGTGTTAACGGTGAGGCCACTCTATGCATCCAGAAAGTGCAATCGGGCCGTGTTTGTAACAGGCCGGATCCGGTATGAAACAGAGGTTCCATAAACATAATGGTGGCATGAGGGGAGCAGATTATCCACAATCCCGCACAAAATACTAGGGTATTGATCAATCGAGTTCCATGCCTGGCATGAAGAAATAAGTTAACTCTCTGTTTTTGAATGAGATAGTAACTTGAACTCGAAGAACAGAAAGGTGCGTTTGCCTAGCCGCCTAACGGCGCATCGATTTACGCCCCTGCATGGCGCTGAAAATACCCCGCAGGATGTTGACCTCGTCTTTGTCGAGCCTCGCCCGTTGAAACAGACTGCGTAGTCGTCTGAGCAGTTTTTCCGACTGCCGCGTATCGGTAAAACCAATATCATCCAGCGCCTGTTCGAGGTGACTATGGAAGCTCTGCAGCATATCCGCAGTGGCCAGATCCCGGTCGAACTCCGCCTCGGCAGGAGCCTTCTGCAAGTGCGCCAGATAGACCTCGTAGCTCAACACCTGAACCGCCATGCCGAGATTGAGTGAGCTGTATTCCTGGTTGGTAGGGATGTGTACCAGAAAAGTACAACGATCCAGTTCGCTGTTGGTGAGACCTGAGCGTTCCCGTCCGAATACCAATGCCACCTCCCCCAGCTCTGCCTCGGCCACCAGTTTTTGTGCCGACTCTCTGGGGGATGTTACGGGCCAGTTGACCGTCCGAGCCCGGGCGCTGGTACCTACCACCAGTCGGCACCCATCGAGTGCCTGATCGAGCGTCTCCACCACCCTCGCCCGATCCAGCAGGTCATCGGCTCCGGAAGCACGGGAGGTGGCTTCCGCATCGGGAAACTGCAATGGGTTGACCAGATAGAGTTGGGAGAGGCACATGTTTTTCATCGCCCTGGCAACCGCACCGATATTGCCCGGGTGGCTGGTATCGACCAGCACGATTCGGATATTGTTCAGCATATCCGGTTAAGAGTACCTGAATCGATGATTCGATTGTAGCGGCTCTACGCCCTCATCGGCTCCCTGCCATTCAGCAGATCAATTTGGAGCTGCCCACAAAGTGTACTCCCAGGGATGGAATGCCACTGGTCTGCAGCCACACCTGCTGGCAAGGGCACTCTATGAAGCTCAGAAAACGAACGATTTCATCGCCAGCCGATCCGCATCCGGAAGAAAGTGTTTATCCTGCCAGCCACATGCTGTATCCTCGCCGCCCATGAATCCCATGGTAAACATAGCTGTACGTGCTGCCCGCGAGGCCAGTAAGGTGATCACCCGCAACTTCAACCGGGTCGACCGATTGACCATCGCCGACAAGGGCAGTAACGACTTCGTCACTGAAGTGGACCGCAATGCGGAAGCCGCAATCATCAATGTGTTGCGGGAGAAGTTTCCCAGCCATGGCATTCTCGCTGAAGAGAGTGGCCATCAGGCCGGTGACGACTATCAGTGGATCATCGATCCCCTCGACGGCACCACCAATTTTCTGCACGGCTTCCCCCAGTTTGCCGTCTCCATTGCGCTGAAAGTCAAAGGCCGCCTGGAACTCGGCGTGGTCTACGATCCGATCAGTGAAGAGATGTTCACCGCCAGTCGTGGTGAAGGCGCGCTGCTCAACGACCATAAAATCCGGGTCTCCCAGCGCAAAAGTCTGGATGGCGCCCTGCTGGGTACCGGACTCCCCTATCGGGATTTCAGATTCGAAGAGAACTACATGGGTATGCTGCGCGACCTGATCAAGGAAACCGCCGGCATCCGTCGCCCGGGATCTGCCGCCCTCGATTTCGCCTATCTGGCCGCCGGCCGGACAGACGGTTTCTGGGAGCTGGGCCTAAGTGAATGGGACTTTGCCGCCGGTGCGGTACTGGTCAGGGAAGCTGGTGGCCTGGTCACCGATATTGGCGGTGGAGAGCGCTTCCTGGAGACCGGTAATGTGATTGCCGGTAATGTGAAGGTCCACAACGCCATGCTGAGACGCATCCGCCCCCATCTGGACGACAAACTCACCGCTTAATTCCCAGGCGTAAGAACCGGGTTCACAGATTGCAGGTAGTTGCCGATCTGCTGCTCAAGAATTGCCCCAAATAACCGTTAGTTGGAGTGTAGATAACCTCTCACCCGGATGGGCAATTGCAGATGCTAGAAGACCTTAAAAAGAAGAAAACTCTGAGTGACCGAGCGCTTGAGCTGGTCATGCGTGATGTAATGAGTGGACTGATGGATGTCTCAATGCAGTTAGGGAAAGAGTGCCTGGAAACATCGTCGGCCGAGATCTTGATGACCTCACATGAGGAGAAAACGGAGGCTGTTCGAACCGCTAAGAAAACCCAGCTGAAGTAACAGCAAACGACCCCAGTGACTGGTGATTGCAGGCCCAAAGAAAGGACCTGCAATCAACCTTGACCAGCAATTAGAACCGATCTGATCTGCATCGGTTTACAGGATACTCTCCCTATTACGCCCCCTCAGGGCGTTTCATCCACCACCTCATCATCCTTTTTCACCGGCATCAGATCGGCTCGGCTGACACCCATGGATATCACTGAGCTACTGGCCACATAGATGGATGAGTAGGTACCGATCACCACGCCCACGATCAAAGCCAGGGCGAAACCGTGAATGATCTCACCGCCGAACAGGAACAGAGCGATCAACACCAGCAAGGTGGTACCGGATGTGATCAATGTTCTGGAGAGGGTTTGATTGACCGAGGTATTGATGATCTCGACCGTCTCCCCTTTACGCATCTTGCGAAAATTCTCGCGGATGCGGTCAAACACCACGATGGTGTCGTTGAGGGAGTAACCGATTACCGCCAGCACCGCAGCCAGCACCGGCAGATCGAACTCCACATGAAACAGGGCGAAGAAGCCTACCGTGATCAATACGTCATGTACCAGGGCGATCACCGAACCGACCGCAAAGCGGTACTCGAACCGCAAACCGACGTAGATCAGAATGCCGATCAGGGCATAGAGCATCGCCAGACCACCCTTCTCGGTAAGCTCTTCACCCACCTGGGGACCGACAAACTCCACTCGCCGCAGTTCAGCCTCTGAGGAAATGCCCTGCATGGCGCGGAAGGCCCGATCACTCAGCTCAGCACTCTCCATTCCTTCCTGGGGAGCCAGTCTGACCAACACCTCCTGAGGCGTACCGAAGTGCTGTACCACCGCTTCCGAGAAACCGTCCTTATCCAACGCATCGCGAACGACCGCAAGTTCAATCGCTTCGGGGTATTTCACCTCGACCAGGGTGCCGCCGGTGAAATCGATGCCCAGGTTGAGCCCGCGCACGATAATCGCCCCAATGGCGATCAGCAGCAGTGCCGAGGAGAAGTAGATCGCCAGCTGGCGTTTCCCCATCAAATCGAGATAAGTGCCTTTATTCAATATCTGCATCTGCTTAGCCTCTTCAGATCGCCAGGGATTGCACGCGCTTACGACCGTAGATCCAGTTGATCACGGCACGGGTGCCGATAATGGCGGTAAACATGGAGGTTAAAATACCGATCGCCAGGGTTACGGCGAAACCTTTGATCGGACCGGTACCGAAACTGAACAGTACCACCGCTGCAATGAGGGTGGTGATGTTGGCATCGATGATGGTTGAAAAAGCCTTCTCGTAACCGGCCTGAATACTCGCCTGGGGTGAATTGCCGTTGGCGATCTCCTCACGAATACGCTGGAAGATCAGTACGTTGGCATCCACCGCCATACCGACGGTAAGCACGATACCGGCAATACCCGGCAGTGTCAGAGTGGCCTGCAGCATCGACAGAACCGCAACGATCAGCACCAGGTTCATCACCAGGGCCATATCCGCCACCAGCCCGAAGACCCGGTAGTAGATCGCCATGAAGACCATCACCATCGCCAGACCGATCATCACAGAGGCGAAGCCCTGGTCGATACTGTCCTGTCCCAGGCTGGGTCCGATGGTCCGCTCCTCGACGATTTCGATTGGTGCGGCCAGGGCACCGGCGCGCAGCAACAGGGCCAGATCCCGGGCCTCTTCCGTGGTATCGAGTCCGGTGGTCTGAAAGCGGCGACCAAAGGGTTCACGAATGGTGGCGATGGAGATGACCTCCTCCACCTTGCGCTTCACCTTCACCGGCTTGCCGTCGACCATACGGGTGGTGGTGCGGTTCTCGATGAACACCACCGCCATCGGCCGGCCGACATTCTCATTGGTCATGCGCCGCATACGCTTGGCGCCCACCCCATCCAGGCTGACGAACACAGCGGGTGAGCCGGTCTGCTGATCCAGGCCTGAAGAGGCGTCAACGATCTGGTTACCGGTAACGATCACCCGTTTTTTAAGTAACACCGGTCGACCATCACGTTCGTAGTAGAGGCTGGCACCTGGCGGCACGCGCCCGTTGACCGCATCCTCGACACTGTGTTCGGTATCCGCCAGACGATACTCCAGGGTAGCGGTGGCACCGAGAATCTCTTTGACCTTGCCGGGATCCTGAGCACCGGGCAGCTGAACCACGATACGCCGTACCCCCTGCTGCTGGATGGAAGGCTCAGAGATACCCAGGGCATTGACACGATTACGCAGCGTGGTGATGTTCTGCTGCAGGGCAAATCGCTGAACTTCCTGCTTCTCAGCCGGTGAGAGACTGACCTCCACCAGGAACGCCTCCTCCTGGTCGATATCCTTGACATTCAGATTGCGGAATTCATTACCGATCAGTTCGATTGCCTGATCCCGCTTTTCAGCGGTGTTGAATTTCACCACGACCCGTTCATCTTCACGGCTGATGCGGACATAGCGCAGCTTCTCTTCCCTCAGCAGGGTCCGGATATCGCTGCTGTAACGCTCTGCCGCCTGGGTGATGGCGGACTCCATGTCCACATCGATCAGTACATGGATACCACCTCGCAGGTCGAGGCCCAGATACATGGGTTCCGCACCCAGACCGATCAGCCAGTCGGGCAGATCAGGGGCCAGTGTCAGCGCCGGAGTATAGTCTTCACCCAGGGCTGCGGCGATCTGATCCATCGCTTTCAGCTGATCTTCCGAGGAGTTGAAACGTACCAGCAGCTTCTGCTGCTGCATCTCCATCCCTTTGGCACTGATGCCCAACTGCTGCAGCGCTTGTTCAACCCGATTCTGGGTGGTTTGGTCCACCACCGCATCACGGGTTGCCGAGATCTCCATGGAGGGATCCTGACCGAACAGGTTGGGCAGCGCATACAGCGCACCCAGCAGGACCACCACCAGAACCATCAGATTCTTCCAAATTGGATATTGGTTCATTGTGTTTTTTCTAATTCAGTTTTGCCATCGATAAACGGGCAGCCCACACAGGCCGCCCCTGCTTGTCTGAGGAGGACTAGAGCTCTTTCAGTGACCCTTTGGGCATCACGGTCTCCACAGCCGAGCGGCGGACCTTGACCTCAGTGCCTTCAGAGATCTCGACCAGGATAAAGTTCTCACCCAGATCGGAAATCTTTCCGGCTACGCCGCCAGCGGTTACCACTTCATCCCCTTTCGACAGACTGTCAACCAGCTTTTTATGCTCTTTCTGACGTTTGATCTGGGGACGGATCATCAGGAAATAGAGCACCGCGCCAAAGATCACCAAAGGCAGTAAACCGGTAATCGCATCAGTCTGACCGGCGGCGGGTGCCGCTTCCGCCATGGCATCGGAAATAAAGAAACTCATCGCTATCAACCTCTCAATGGGGGTATAAAAAGTCAGCCCGGCTCAG
The DNA here is from genome assembly GCA_019100305.1 of Candidatus Thiodiazotropha taylori. Classification (GTDB taxonomy): domain Bacteria; phylum Pseudomonadota; class Gammaproteobacteria; order Chromatiales; family Chromatiaceae; genus Thiodiazotropha. The sequence goes on from JAHRHW010000051.1 coordinate 10,747, forward strand.
TTGTGGCCGCACCAGGCAAAAATTCAGCCGCCGATTATGACACAGAAGCGTGCAAGAATCAGGACTTGCGGGGTTTTGATTGCAGATTTCAGACCCCACTCTCATCTGCCGGGAATAGTTAATCCACCAGATGAGGTGTTTACATGGATCCATAACGAGCCGGTAATCGGAATGTAACAGCGCCAGGCCTGGATGAAATGATTGCTGTCCGATCACTCACAATCATCCTTGATGTCAGTATCAAAGCCCCTCTCCACCAATCGTAGGGTGGGGCCCAGCCCCACCTTGCAGGGCACGTGGACGCAAGTTTATTCTGGTTTCAGCCATTATCGGTGGGGCTAGGCTCCACCCAACGACTTAGCGGGCCCGAGTGAAAGCGGGCCGAAGGTGAGGCTGAGCCGCACCCGATGGAAGCAGGTCATCAGTACCAGATCGAGACGTAGGCCTTGATCACATTGGCGGAGAATGAGTAGAAGGGCTCTTCGCCGACCACCCCACCCCGGGTCAGGTCGCGGAAATCGTCGTAGTCGAAGTGTATGTAGTCATAGGCCAGGTTGAGCGTGCCGCGATCAACGAACTGCAGAAAACCCGGCTTGATCTCATAACTCATCGCCAATCCCAGGGTATGGCTCTGAAAGCTGCTCAACTCCTTATCCCGCGCCAGATAGGTCTGTGGCGCGCGCCGGGTGAACAGGTCGCTGTAGAAATCGGCCCCCTCCTGAGTGTAGTAACGGTAACGAATATCGAAGATCCACTTCTCTTTGAAAGGGTGGGTGTAGGCCAGTTCGAAATTGTTGGCATCAATACCCCAGGTATCGTTGAAGTAGCGATACTCACTGCTCAGAGCGGCCCGGTATGGCAGGTAGTATTTCAACCTGAGCGCCAGTGCGTTGCTGGTCCTGGTACGTGGATAGACCTCCGGCAGATAGCTGTAACCATCGCCGGCCAGGGGGTCCAGATAGCGATAGGAGCGATACGGATTGTTGAGAAAACCCTCGTCGGTGATGGTCTCCCAGCCAACCCCCAGAATGGTGTTCTTGGTCAGAATCTGACTCAGGCTTACCCGGTAGTTCTGGCGTTTCACCTGATCAGCGAAATCCGCATCCCCATTACGACTGATATCGTCGTTGCCAACCGAGTAGCCCAAGGAGATGGTGGTCAGATCGCCGAACATGTCATGACTGATGTTGAAACTGCCGGTCTCGGAGAGATAGTCACTCTCGTCACTCTTGGTCAGCGCCAGACTCATCAGGGTTTTGTTGTGCAGATAGTCCAGCGAGAGGCTGCTCTCGGTACGCTCTTCGGTGTACGGCGATGCGGTTGAAACCACATCCACAGAGGCGCTGGAGATCGAGTCCACATAGTAGTTGGCGCTCAAGGAGACCGTATCCATTACCGATTTACGCACCAGGATCGAGGGACCGTCCACCTCGACACCACCACCATCGTAACGGTGATACATGACGTCCGCCCGATCCTCCGGCAGGACCGTGGCAAACAGACTGAATCCGGGCAGCGACGCCAGCATCAGCAGCAGCCAGTGACGACCGGGAGAGATCAGCAAAGCGATCCTATGAATCAGCACACGAGGCTCAGTTACAGCCACAACCGCCTCCTCCGCCACCTTCTGCGCCTCGCGCCGCCTCTCTGGTCTGATAGACGTGGTGACGGAACCCGTTGGCTACCGGATCCCGCTCGAAGCTCATGATCGGATCAGCCAGGCGCGCCCGTTCGTAGGGTTGTACCCAGGGCTCGATAGCGCATCCAGTGAGCGCCAGCAGGAGCACAAGCGGCAGCAGACGATGATTGGTTAACATGACAACTGGCCTCACTCTTTCAGCAATGCCCGGATCTGCTGCTGATAGTCATCTTCATATCCAGGTTTGTAACCTTGATGCAGATGCCGGATGTTGCCATCCCGGTCCACCATGAAGGTGCTGGGCATCGCTTTCACCTGATACTGTTTACTTACTTTGTTGCTGCTGTCATAGAGAATCGGGAAATCGACCGGAATCTCTTTCAGCATCTTCTGTGCAGCGGCAGGCTGCTCATCCACATTGACCCCGAGCAGGGTGAATCCCATCCCCTGATAGCGATCGTAGAGCTGCTGCAGCAGAGGCATCTCCTGACGGCATGGACCACACCAGGAGGCCCAGAAATTGACCATAACAACATTGCCCCGCAGTTCACTCAGTTTAATGTTCTCCCCACTGCGGCTCTTCAGGGTGAAGTCCGGCGCCGGAGAGGCGGCGAACGAAACGGTGAAGCTGGTCAGCAGACCAAGCAGCAGGGTGGATTTCAAGATCCGCTTCAACAACAAGGAGTTCATCTTCACGTTATCTATCCCTCAAAAGAAAAAGCTCAGGCTACCAGTGAGTTCAAAGTTATGGGTGGTTTTGCTCTCGCCGAGCAGGTCCGATTCGAACATATGATCCCTGGCATCGAGATGGATGGTCAGCCAATCATTGATCAGCAGGCGATAGCCTGCACCCACATTCACAGTAAATTCATCATCGCCGGCAAAACGGGTCGTGCCAATGCCGCCAATCAGATAGAACTGACTGTTATAGGCATATTTGCCACCGAGAAAAACCTCGCCGGGTAGAATATTGTAACCGGCGGAGAGATTGTAATAGGTAAAGCGACGCTCACTGTCGGTGAGCAGTTGCACATCACCACTCAATTGCTCATAACTGGTTTCGTTGGCTTCGGAAGTGCCAATCGCCGCCTCGAGAAAGATCGACTCGGTACCATGATAGGCGAGCCGCAAACCGTAGGCGGCACTGGTGCCGAAATCCTCGATGTTCATCAGCCCGGCATAGAGACCGATCTCAAAATCCTCCTCATCGAAATCGGGCTCGATGATCTCCCGACGGGCGATCTCGGGCTCCACCAGCAACTCTTCACGCAGATTCTCGCCAAGCAGCTGCTCCTCCGCCTGGCCGGTAGAGAAGCTAAACAGACCCAGCAGGGCTGCTGTACTCAGAAAAAGAAACCGAGTCCGATTTTCCACTGGTCAAAATCCTCATTCTCATCACGACTGGTAAACACGGCATAGTGACGAAACTCCCCGCGAAGGAAGAAGCGTCTGGTCAGATAGACCTTCAATCCGGCGCCCACATGGGCGGTAGTGTCTGTACGGTCCTCAGTCTCCACCAGGGTGGCATTCGGGTTGGTGCGGATCACTCCGCCGCCCAGGGTGAAGAAGGGGCTGAATGTCCAATCCGGAAAAGGCTGGGAGACCAGATTGACGTCAAACAAATACTCACTGGAGAAGTCCCCGAGCGCCTGGGAGAAGCTGACTTCGGTGGAGAGGTTCTCGTTAAAGGCGTAGCCCGCATAGAGTCCCAGCAGTGCAGCACCCTCCATGTCACCACCATAGAAACTGAACTCCCAGGTACGATCCCGAAAATCCTTCTCGGAGTAGGCCTTCAATGGCAAAGGGGTACCATCCTCCAGGCGGGTCCGGCGCATCTCATCGATCGCCACCCAACCCTGCTTGCCTCTGCGGGTCTCCACCAGGAACCAGTCGGTGCGACGCTTGTGAATCACCACCCACTCATCCCGTTCAGCCACATGGTGGACAGGATAGACTGCCCCTGGACCGGTATGCATCTCGATGTAAGGGGCGGAGACCTGAACCCTCAGCATTGCCTCTTCCGCCAGCATTGGCCAGGACAACAACAGCCCCAGCAGCAGCCCGCCGATGCGCAGTGAAATGTTACTAAACCGTCTCAAGCGTCAGTCATCCGCAGGTGCAAGGAAAGGATCATTGAAGTACTGCGCACCGATATCCAGCCACTCATAGATCAGTTTCAGTTCCGCATCGGTGAGATAACCCGCATGTGCGCCTCCCGCTTCAAACACCTCGGTAAAGCGGCTGTCGTTGGCGGAACCCGCTACCATCGAGGCCCCGCCAGGCACCGGCACCGGAACATCGGGCAGGGGGATCGGATTGCCCTCACCGTCGAGAACCAGCTCTCCGTTCTCATCCGTTTCAAACAGCTGATTGCCGTTCTCATCCACCGCCGGCACCAGGAGATCCACCAGCAGACCATCCACAATCTCCTGCATGTTATCGGCAAACAGCAGTTCACGATAGGCGCTGAAGTGTTCCGGTTCATCTTCGGACGGGCCGTCACTGAGATCGAGCTGGGCATCGGGGACCACCGTTTCACCGGCATCGTCCGTATCGTGACAGACATTGCAGGTGCGGTCTTCAACCGTATTGCCATCGTTATCCAGTATCAGCCGGGATAGAGACCAGAGCGGATGGATGTGCAGTTCATAATGGATCATGGCACGGCACAGCTCATTCCAACTGGAGGTACAGAGTGCATCATTGAGCGGATTCGGAGTGTCCAGATCGGCGTACCGATAGGTGAATGGGGAATCGGGCTGGCGCATCGCAGGATCGCTCCAGACATCCTCAAACAGCAGATCCATATCCGGATCACAGGAGCCCGCCGTACACTGCAGACGGTTACGGGTCTGAGCCATGCTCTCACCCACATCGGTCCAGAGTTGCGGATTGGTATTGGGGAAGGGCTGACCGGTCTCCAGGCTGCCGCTGTTCACACTGGGTGGCGCAGCCGTCAGACGACCATGAGCCAGTGGACTGTCACCGGCATGACAACCGCCGCATTCGATCACCTCACCCGGTCTGAACTGTAACCAGAAACTGTGTACCTCACCGGTACGCCGACCGTCTGCATCAAGTACGCTGAAGCTGACCGGCACATTGGCCGGCACTTTGACCTGTACCGACCCGTCGGGATCGATTGGCGCATAGCCCAGCACTTCACGCATACCAAACTGGGCGGTGGCGCCGAAGGCGGAGTTGGAGAACTCTCGCACTTCGTCATCCGGCAGGGTGACCGGCTTGATCAGGCGCAGAAAGCGGGCCGGCCGATTGTCGGCACCGGTGAGCGTGGGATCGGACAAAGTAGCGATATCCGGCTCAGCGCTATCCACACCATCCAGATCGTAGACACTGCGGATACGCAACAGCCCCGCCTTCTCTGAAACCAGGGTCGGATCCAGATCGATGCCGGCTGTCTTGTCATGGATGATCAGCGGCTCTGGACGCTCAACCGCCACGACCACATCACTGTAGATAATCCCCTCCTGGGGTTTCACAATCGGTAGCTGGGTCTGTTTTGAGGGATCGTAGATGAACAGGCTGTATAGGGGAGGCG